>CAMAWZ010000134.1 GCA_945861995.1 Pseudorhodobacter antarcticus | reverse complement strand
TGGCCCAGTTAGCAGCCAAATTGCAGGGTTATCGCCGCTGGATAAATCGCAAGAATTTGGCACAAAGGCGCCGCGCCGCGTTCGCTCAATTGCGTATTCCACCACAGGGTGGCGCCCATCTTCGATGATAAAGGCACAGGAATTGTCCAAAACTGGCCGCTTCCACGCCTTTTCAGCCGCCATTTCGGCCCAAGCGGTGGCCAGATCAATTTCGGCCAAAATCCGGGTCACCTCTGCAATCATGGCGGCGTTTTGCAGCACGTCATCGCTTAGGCGCGCGAAATGCACCTGTTCAATTTCAATCGCCCGCGCGCCCGCGTTCATGATTTGCGTTTCCAAGTTTGACAACTCGACCGTGGTAAAGCGCACTTGGCTGGCGGTGGTTTGGCGGTGGATAAACCGCGCGTTCAGCGGCGGCGCCATCATTCGCGCGCCGTGCGCAGCCGTGGTTTCAATGAAATAGCCCAGCACATTATTGTGCTTGATCTTCAGACTTTGCACGCCTGTTTCTTGCACATACCCGCTTTCAAGGTTGATGATAATCCCGCGCCCATCGTCCCGCATACGGCGGGCTTCGTCCAAATCGGGGTCATACCCATCTGCCACAAAACCGCCATCGCGCGCGAACAGCGGCAGATCAGTGACAAGCGTTTCGTTAAGTTCGGTATACAGGTCTGCCCCAGCGATCAGGGCCTTTTCGGGCGATGACAAGGCAGAATGCACGCGCTGCGCCGCATCCAAACCATCGCGCACTGCGCCCAAATCGCGCGGCCCACCACGGCCAAGCGCAAGTCGGGAAAGCGCGCGCTCCATGTCTGGGACGCCGCGCATCAACAGGCGCAGCGCATCGCGCTGGGCGGGGCTTTCGACAAATTGGGCGACTCCAGCATGGCGCGTTTGAATCAGCGCCAAATCGCATGATGGGTTCGCAAGTCGCCGTTCCAGCAGCCTGCCACCTGCCGCTGTAATTGTGCGGTCAACCACCGATAAAAGCGATCCTTCCCGACCCCCGCTGAGCGATTGAACCAATTCTAAATTGCGCCGTGTCGCGGCATCAATCATCATCGTGCCGCCCAGTTTTTCCTGCACGGGTGGGCGTATCAGGGGCAGTTGGCCGCGCTGGGTGAGCGAGATGTAATCCAAAACAGCACCCAGCGCCGAAACTTCGGCCCGATCCAACTGGCCAAACGCATCCAGCGACGCCACTTTGAATGCCGCGCAAAGCCGCTTTTCGGCGGAACCTGAATCAAAGCTGGCACGGGAAAGGTCGGTTACCGCTGCGCCCGCCTCAATCGCAATCGTTCGAATGGTGTCATCCTCGTCCTCGATCAGCAGCATTTCACTGGGGCAAAGCCGCGCAAGTTCGGGCCCAAGCCGCACGATGGGGCAGGCAGATACGTGCAGCGCGCCTGTTGATACATCACACCACGCCAGCGCCGATTCGCCCCGCACCGATGCATAGGCGCCCAGAAAATTATGCTTGCGGGCATCCAGCAGCGCTTCCTCTGTCAGCGTGCCAGGGGTGACAAGACGCACAATTTCGCGCCGCACCACAGATTTATAGCCGCGCTTTTTCGCCTCGGCGGGGTCTTCCATCTGTTCGGCAATCGCCACGCGAAAGCCTTTGCGGATAAGCTGTTGCAGATAGCCTTCGGCGGCATGATAGGGCACGCCGCACATCGAAATCGGCTCGCCTTTATGCATTCCGCGCTTGGTTAGGGTAATGTCCAGCGCCGCCGCCGCTGCAATGGCGTCGTCAAAAAAAATCTCATAAAAATCGCCCATCCGATAAAACAACAGCGCATCAGGCATTTGCGCCTTTATCTCAAGGTATTGGGCCATCATTGGCGTGACGGTTTCGGTGCTCACATCATTCCCCTTTGGCCTAGGTTACAAAAGCATTAGGGGAACAGAAAGCTAATAGTTGTGCGCACTACTCCTTATGCACGAATGCGGCCATATCGCCCCAAAGCTGGGCAATGCGCGCATCGCGCCCGCAGGATTTGCGGTAGAATTTGTACGCTTCGGCTTGGGTTTTCACACCGCCGCGCGTCAGCACAATGCTTTCGCGTTTGTAGTAATCTTGGTGATAATCCTCGGCGATCCAAAAGGTTTTGGCGGGCAGAATGGGCGTGACGATGGTTTGCCCCAAATCGGCCTGCGCGCGGGCAAGTTCGGCTTTTGCAGCGGCGTCTTCGGCGGCGTTTTGGGTGAAAATCGCGCTGCGATAGGCAGGGCCACGGTCACAAAACTGCCCGCCATCATCCACCACGTCGGTTGACCGCAAAAACTGGGCGATGATCTGGTCATAACTGATCACGCTTGGGTCAAAGGTGATTTTCACCGCCTCGTAATGGCCTTCGTGGTTTTCATAGGTGGGGTTTTGCAGATCGCCCCCCGTGTAGCCAGACACCACACCTGACACGCCTTTAACGCCTTCAAAGTTAGACTCAACACACCAAAAACACCCCCCCGCCACAATGGCCGTATCGGCGCGGGCGGATAGGGGGGCGATCAGCAGCAGGGCAGCAAGAAGAATGCGGTGCATGAGGTTTCCTTTCAGATTTTGGTATATCATTTAGCGCAAATCGATCAGTGGCAAGACACGCTTGCGTGACGGCCTGCGCCTAGGGTAGCGTTGCCGCGCAAAGGAGAATGTGATGAACGATACGCAAACGGGCCATATTTCCACCCATCAAGCCGAAGAAGACGCCCGCAATGAGGCGATTCTGATTTATGTGAATGGCCGCATCGTGCCAAAGCGCGAGGCGCTGGTTTCTGTCTACGATGCGGGGTTCATGCTGGGCGATGGCGTGTGGGAGGGGCTGCGCCTCTACAACGGAAAATGGTCGTTTGCAGAGGAACATCTTGACAGGCTGTTCGAGGGCGCAAAGGCCATTGATCTGGACATTGGTATGGATAAGAAAGCGGCTCTAACCGCGCTGTTAGACACGCAAAAGGCCAACGGAATGACCAATGATGTTCATGCCCGTTTCATGGTGACGCGGGGCGTGAAAACACGGCCTTTTCAGCACCCAAAATTGTCGCAGCAAGGGCCGACTGTGGCGATTATTATGGAACATTCGCGTCAAAAACTGCCCCGCCCGATTAAGCTGGCGACAGTGCCGCATTTGCGTGGGTTGCCAATGACCCAAGATCCAAAGCTAAACTCGCACTCCAAGCTGAATTGCATTCTAGCCTGTATTGCCGCCGAAAAGGCGGGCGCGGACGAGGCGTTGATGCTGGACATCCACGGATTTGTTAACACAACCAACGCTTGCAATTTCTTTATTGTGCGCAAAGGCGCGGTTTGGACAAGCACGGGGGATTATTGCATGAACGGGATCACCAGGGCCAAGGTAATTGATCTGTGCCGCGCCAATGACATCCCCGTGTTTGAACGGAATTTTACCTTGGTTGATACCTACAGCGCGGATGAGGCGTTTTTGACAGGCACTTTCGGCGCGCAAACCCCTGTCGGCAGTATCGATGGGCGGGTGATTGGCGATGGTCAGATGGGTAGGGTGACGCAGCGTTTGCGCGATTTGTACAAGGCGCTGGTTGGGGCATGAGCGAAAGATCCACCCAAAGAATCGCCATGTGGTCAGGCCCGCGCAACCTGTCCACCGCTTTGATGTATTCCTTCGCCGCGCGCGGCGACTGCGCCGTGGTCGACGAGCCGTTTTATGGCGCATATCTGAACGCCACGGGCATTGACCACCCAATGCGCGACGCAGTAATTGCCAGCCAAAGCACGGATTCGGCGCAAGTAGCGGCGCAGTGTTTGGGCAGCATTCCGCAGGATCAGTGCCTGTTTTACCAAAAACACATGACCATGCACATGATTCCCGAATTTGATCGGGGTTTTATCAAAGACCTGACCAATGTGTTTCTGATCCGCCACCCTGCCCGCGTGATTGCCAGCTATGCCCGCAAACGCGAAGCGCCGGTTTTGGCAGATATCGGCTTTGTCCAGCAGGCAGACCTGTTCGACCAAGTGGCGCAGATGCAAGGCACCGCGCCGCTGGTGGTGGATTCGTCTGATATTCGCAAAACCCCCCGCGAAACCTTGATGCGGCTGTGTGCCGCGCTGGGCATTCCGTTTACCGAAGCCATGCTAAACTGGCACGCAGGCCCCAAACCCTATGACGGTGTCTGGGCCCCGCATTGGTATGACGAGGTGTGGAAATCGACAGGTTTTGGCGCGGCAGAGGGGGAGTTGCCAAAACTGAGCGAGGAGCTTCAGACGCTATGTGATTCGGCAGTAGTTAGCTATGAGAAAATTGCTGACTACAAGATTTAGTGCGTTTCCTTCATGATCCACCACATATCGAATCAATCACAAAAAAGTGTTGCGAAGAAGACTCTACCATTTGTCAATACATTTGTTATATACAGTGAGTGAGGCCGAAATAGGTCTCAACATCTAGATAGACTCCGCAACATTCGCCCCTTATCAAAGTCTGTGAGCAATCATAGCGCGAGTGTGCGGAGTCGACTAGGATGGAAAAAAGGTTTGCGGTTCTGATAGATGGCGGCTTCTTTACGAGGAAGCTATATGCCAAACTTAAGGCAAGACCGACTGTTGACCAAGTCATGGTCGAAGTCGACGAAATAAATAATCATAAGCTTTTCGGCGGGTTCGATCTACTTCGTGTATACTACTATGATGCACGCCCAGCCTCTGGAAAGTTAAAGAACCCAATCTATGGCGTAGAAACTGATTTGGGTCAGACGGATGTGTATAGGCGGAGCCAATCCTTCTTGGACGCACTCGAGCTCAAGCCAAACATTGCACTCAGGCTTGGGGAAGTGTCAGCAAACGGTTGGAAGATTAGCCCAAAAGCACTCAAAGACGCCACCTTACCTCATCGCAATCTAAGCGCGGACGATTTTTCCATGGATTTGGAGCAAAAAGGCGTAGATCTAAGAATTGGCCTCGACATTGCGCGACTTTCGCTAGGAAATCACGTTCACTCAATCGTCGTCGTCACTGGCGATTCCGATATGGTTCCCGCGTTCAAATTCGCTAGGCGCGAAGGAGTTAGAGTAATACTCAGCCATATGGGCCACGGAATAAAGCGCGAGCTTCGTGCGCATGCGGATTTGATTCTTGAAGAGTATATCTAACCCTTCTTCACCCGCGCATTCCGCGTGGCAATCAACTTCAGCCGCAGGGCGTTCAGCTTGATAAATCCTGCGGCGTCTTTCTGATCGTATGCGCCCGCGTCTTCTTCAAACGTCACGTGCTTTTCGGAATACAGCGAATGATCCGACCAGCGGGCCACCGTCCGCGCTGACCCCTTATACAGCTTGACCCGCACAGTGCCGGTGACGTGCTCTTGGGATTTATCAATCAGCGCCTGAAGCATCTCGCGTTCGGGGCTAAACCAAAAGCCGTTGTAAATCAGCTCGGCATAGCGCGGCATAATCGAATCTTTCAAATGGCCAGCGCCCGCGTCCAGCGTGATCTGTTCAATCCCGCGGTGCGCCTCTAGCAAAATCGTGCCGCCAGGGGTTTCATACAGGCCCCGAGATTTCATCCCGACAAAGCGGTTTTCCACCAAATCCAGCAGGCCCACGCCATGTTTGCCGCCAATTTCGTTCAGGCGGGTTAGGATTGTGGCGGGGGACAGCGCCTCGCCATTGATCGCTGTGGCATCGCCCCGCTCGAACGAAATTTCTACATATTCGGGCGTATCGGGGGCCTTTTCCACGGGGGTAACGCGCTGATACACAAATTCGGGCGCTTCCTCGGCTGGGTTTTCCAGCACTTTGCCTTCGCTCGAGGTGTGCAGCAGGTTCGCATCCACCGAAAATGGCGCATCGCCGCGTTTGTCTTTGGCGATTGGAATCTGGTTCGCCTCGGCAAACTCCAGCAGCTTGGTGCGGCTGGTCAAATCCCATTCCCGCCACGGCGCGATCACACGGATTGAAGGGTCTAGCGCATAGGCCGACAGTTCGAACCGCACCTGATCGTTGCCCTTGCCCGTGGCCCCATGCGCCACCGCATCTGCCTTCGTTTCATGGGCAATCCGCACCAAATGCTGGCTGATCAGGGGCCGCGCAATCGATGTGCCCAGTAAATACAGCCCCTCATACAGGGCATTGGCGCGGAACATTGGAAACACGAAATCGCGCACAAATTCTTCGCGCACGTCCACAATATGGATATTTTCGGGCTTAATCCCCAGCAAAATCGCCTTTTGCCGTGCAGGTTCCAGCTCTTCGCCTTGGCCCAGATCGGCAGTAAAGGTAACAACCTCGCAGCCATAGTCGGTTTGCAGCCATTTCAGAATGATCGAGGTGTCCAGCCCGCCAGAATAGGCAAGGACGACTTTTTTGGGTGCAGACATGGTGGGCCTCCAAAGATGTTTCTTCGCGATTACCTATAATTGGGGGCGGGGGCAAGGTGGGCGAGCCTTGCGTTTTCTGCAAGCTGGGGCTTAATCGGCGGATGAATGATTTTGTCTCCTCGGTTCAATCTTCGACCCGCGCGCTGCGCGATTTGTTTGCGCGCACGCCGCTGCAACAAAATGTGCATCTTTCTGCCCAATATGGCGCCGAAATCT
>CAMAWZ010000133.1 GCA_945861995.1 Pseudorhodobacter antarcticus | reverse complement strand
TTTGGCGCAGTGCAGCTTTTAACCAATCACCCCCGTCAGGTGGATATGCTTGCCGCAAACGGTATGGTGGTGGTTGCGCGGGTGCCGCTGCGCGTGGGGGAAACCGCGCAAAACCGCGACTATCTGGCCACCAAAGTCACAAAATCGGGGCATTTGCTGTGAAGCCATCTGATCTGGTTGTTGGGCGTTGGGGCGCGCGGTTTATGGGGCGGCGCTTTGCCTGCACCATTGGGCGCGGCGGGGTTCGCGGCGATAAACGCGAAGGCGATGGGGCCACGCCAGTGGGCACGCACCGCTTTATTGGAATGCTGTATCGCCCCGACCGCATGACGCGCCCCGCCGATTGGGCGCTGCCCATTGGGCCGCTGGCTGGCTGGTCAGATGACCCAAAAGATGATGATTACAACACCATGATTCGCCTGCCGCACGCCTTTTCACACGAAAAACTGCGCCGGCCAGACCCTATATATGATCTGATTCTTCTGACAGATTGGAACTGGCCAGATGCCCGCGCGGGGCGCGGTTCGGCCATTTTCGTGCATCAGTGGCGCAGGCCCCATGCCCGCACGGCGGGGTGCATCGCCTTTGCGCGCAAAGATTTGCTGTGGATAGCGCAGCGCATTCGGCACGAATCGCGGCTGATTATTTTGCCTTAGCCTGCATCTTTTGCAGGGCGCGCGCCAAAAATCGCGCTGCCCACCCGAATATGCGTTGCCCCCAGGGCAATTGCCACGTCAAAATCGCTGCTCATCCCCATAGACAGGCCCGCCAGCCCGTTGCGTGCAGCCATGTCGCCCAGCATTTTGAAATGTGGTGCGGGGTTTTCCCCATCGGGCGGAATGCACATCAACCCAATCGGGGCTAAGTCCATCCCGCGGCAATCGGCCAAGAACCCATTCAGATCATCGGGCAAGATACCCGCCTTTTGCGGCTCTGCCCCTGTATTCACCTGCACAAACAAATCGGGACATTGCCCGCGCGCCTGCGCCAGACTGGCCAGCTTTTGCGCCAGTGACGGGCGATCAAGGCTATGGATTGCATCGAACAATTCCACCGCTTGCTTGGCTTTGTTGGTTTGCAACGGGCCAATCATTGCCACGCGAATGTCTGCCCCAAATTCCCTGCGCAAATCGGGCCATTTGGCGGCTGATTCTTGCACGTAATTCTCGCCATACTGCAAATGCCCTTGGCCCAGCACAGCGCGCAATCTGTCCATCGGCTGCAGTTTTGACACCGCAATCAGTGTGATGCCCCCCACGTCGCGCCCCGCTTTGGCGGCAGCATCACGAATAGCGGCGGTAATTTCGGGCAAGGGCATGGTTGGCCTTTCAGACGTATCTATCAAATGAAAAAGGCGGGCCAATTGGCCCGCCCTTCCCATAGAGGTTGTTCTAAGATTAGAACGACATCGTTGCGCCCAAGAAGGCCGATTCCGACTCGTGCATACCAGCTTCAACAGCCAAGCCGTTGCCCAGGTCGTAACCAGCGGTTACTTCCCATACGCTTTCTTCGTCGGTCGAAGCTTCGATCGACAAGCCGTTGGCTTCGTAGCCAGCCGACAGTGTGTATGCGTCTTCGTTGTCAACTTCCAAGCCAAACGCAACGCCGTTTGCCGCGTAATCCAAGCTCAGAGTAGCAACTTCGTCGCTGTCAACGGTCAGACCAGCGGTGATTGCATCGAATGTGCCTTCAACCGAAACGTCCCAAGCGTCGCTGTCGTCAAAGTTTGCGCCCAGAGCAATGGCACCAGCCGAGTAGCCCAGAGTAGCCGAGGTGCCGCCGCTGTCGATGTCAGCGCGAACGCCAACCGAGAAGTCAGAGATCGACAGAGTGTATTCAACGTCGTGGGCACCTTCAGCGCCGTCGCTGTCGGTCAGGTCTGTGTTTGCATCGTCATAGTAGTTGTCAAAGTTGTCTACCGAGAATGCAACTTTACCGAAGTCGCCCGAAACGAACACTGTTGGCTCGCCGAAAGCGCCCGATTCTGTTGCGTCAAACGAGCTGTCAGCGCCGTCGAAATCGAAGGTGGTGCCCGAAGTCGCCGAGAACGATGCGCCAAAGGAGATACCAGCGTCCGACTCAGCGGTTGCAGCAACGCCAAGCTTGAACGAGGTGTAGCTGTCGAAGGCAGCGCCCGCTACCGAGCCGAAGCCAGCGGTTGCGGTGCCTTTAAATGCGATGTCTGCAGCTGCGAAGCCAGCGGTCATCCCAAGGATGGTGGTGGCAAGAAGTACTTTTTTCATGTCTGTTCCCTCGTGTATATCAAAGGTGGGGCCCAGATCAGGGGAATCCGATCTGGGTATGCAGTGTGTTTCCACTTTCCCCCGCCCATTTGCAACGAACTCTGCGGGTTTTTGGCCAAACACGCCGGCGATGGTGCAGTCTTGCCACAGTCGCGCCATGCGGGTGGCGCATTTTGCGCGGCGCCCGCATGTCTATATATGGGCGAAAAGCCTTGGCAGGCTTGGCAGGCTGCGTTACACAAGGCAAGATGTTCATCTGGGGGGTGGCGCTGTGCTGCAGGGACTGGCCAAAATCACAATTATCATGGCAACTTGCCTGTCTTTGGCGGCGTGCGACGCGCCCAGCGGCGGGCTGGCGTTAGGGCAGGCAGGAAGCACGGGCTCTGCCGCTGATGCCGCCGCTACCGAGGCGGGGATCGATGCTAGCAAACCGCGCGCGACCATTTGGGATGTGTTTTCGAATGCCGAAAACCCCAACAAAATCGTTAATGTAAACAAGTATATCTGGAACGCGTCGCTAGATGTGCTGAACTTTCTGCCCATCGAATCAGTTGACCCGTTCACGGGCGTTATCGTGACAGGTTATGGCGTGCCCCCTGGCGGTGGCCGCGCCTACCGCGCCACGATTCTGGTGCAAGACCCCGCTTTGGATGCGCGCAGCCTAAAGCTTAGCCTGCAAACCAAAGGCGGCGGTGCCGTGGCCCCCGCCACCCTGCGTGCCGTTGAAGATGCCATTCTGTCGCGTGCGCGCCAATTGCGCATTGCCGATAGTAAGCTGTAATTTCGCGCCCCAAAATCGATGCGGGCCATCTGGCCTTGCCGCCGCTCGCGGTGTATTTCGGCGGCAAAAGTAGAAAAAGGCCGCCCAATGTCGCGTTACGAGCCCAAATCGATTGAAACCAAATGGCAGTCCGCTTGGGACAATGCTGGCGCATTTACAGCCCAGCGCGACCCTGCCAAGTCAAAGTATTATGTTTTGGAAATGTTCCCCTATCCTTCGGGGCGCATCCATATGGGCCATGTGCGCAATTATACGATGGGCGATGTGGTTGCCCGCTATAAATCCAGCAAAGGCTTTTCTGTTTTGCATCCAATGGGTTGGGATGCCTTTGGGATGCCCGCAGAAAACGCCGCGATGGAACGCGGCGGCCACCCAAAAGATTGGACATACGGCAACATCGCCGACATGCGCGCCCAGATGAAACCGCTGGGCCTGTCAATTGACTGGTCCCGCGAATTTGCCACTTGCGATCCTGAATACTACGGCCAGCAGCAGGCGATGTTTTTGGATATGATGGCGGCAGGATTGGTGTACCGCAAAAACGCGGTCGTCAACTGGGATCCTGTCGATATGACCGTTCTGGCCAATGAACAGGTGATTGACGGCAAGGGCTGGCGCAGCGGCGCGCAGGTGCAGCGACGCGAATTGACGCAGTGGTTTTTCAAGATTTCTGATTATGCGGGCGAACTTTTGTCCGCGCTGGACGGGTTGAAAGACTGGCCCGAAAAAGTGCGAATCATGCAGGCCAATTGGATTGGCAAATCCCAAGGTCTGCAATTTGCCTTTGATACGGTTGGCGCGCCTGCGGGGTTTGAAACCCTACCTGTGTACACCACCCGCCCCGATACGCTGATGGGGGCTAGTTTTGCCGCCATCTCGCCCGATCATCCGCTTGCCAAAGCGCTTGAGGTGGGCGATCCCGCCATTGCCGACTTTGTGGCCGAGTGTCGCAAAGTGGGAACTTCTGCCGAGGCGTTGGAGACGGCGGAAAAGGTGGGCATGGATACGGGCATCCGCGTGAAGCACCCGCTTGATCCGAACTGGGAACTGCCCGTTTACATCGCGAATTTTATCCTGATGGATTACGGCACAGGCGCGATTTTTGGTTGCCCCGCGCATGATGCCCGCGATTTTGAATTTGCCAGCAAATACGGGCTGGCGATTAAATCGGTGTTTGTGGCCGAAGGCGTAGAAGATGCGCCTTCGACCGAAGCCTTTGTGCCGATGAAATCCGAACCCGTTCGCTACATTCGCGGGTTTTCAGGCGCGGATCTGCAAACGGGCGAGGCTGCAATTGCCGCCGCCATTTCCCACGCCGAATCAAACGGCTATGGCAAAGGCGTTACCCAATACCGCCTGCGCGATTGGGGCATTTCGCGCCAACGCTATTGGGGTTGCCCGATTCCCGTGGTGCATTGCGATAGCTGCGGCGTTGTGCCTGAAAAGAAAGAAAACCTACCCATCGAACTCCCGTATGATGTCACCTTTGACATCCCCGGCAACCCGCTGGATCGCCATCCAACGTGGCGCAATTGCGCCTGCCCATCTTGCGGCGCGCCTGCACGGCGCGAAACCGATACGATGGACACGTTTATGGACAGCTCGTGGTATTACGCCCGCTTTACCGCGCCGCACGCCAAAACGCCGACAGATGCCGCCGAGGCGGATTATTGGATGAACGTCGATCAGTATATCGGCGGGATTGAGCACGCCATTTTGCACCTGCTGTACTCGCGATTCTTCGCCCGTGCGATGGTGAAAACGGGGCATTTGCCTGCAAAAGCGATTGAACCTTTCAACGCGCTGTTCACCCAAGGCATGGTCACGCATGAGATTTACCTAACCCGCGATGCGCAGGGCCGCCCTGTGTATCACCTGCCCGAAGATGTCGTAGATGGCCGCCTAAAAGATGGCACGGCTGTTGAAATCATCCCTTCTGCCAAAATGTCGAAATCCAAGAAAAATGTCGTCGATCCGATGAACATTATCGAAAATTTCGGCGCAGATACCGCGCGTTGGTTTGTGCTGTCTGACAGCCCGCCCGAACGCGATGTGGAATGGACATCATCAGGCGCGGAGGCCGCGCATAAACATCTGGCCCGCGTGTGGAACCTGTGTTCGCGCATTGGCGAGATGCCCGATGATTTTGTGGGGCAGGGCGACGGCGACATTGAACGCGCCACGGCCCGCGCCGTGCACGAAGTCACCTACGGCATAGACTCCTTTGCCTTTAATAAGGCCATCGCCAAGCTGTATGAATTTACAAACACCCTGTCACGCGCCAACGGATCGCGCGAGGTCATGCGAACTGCTATGCGGACAATGGCGCAGTTGATGCAGCCGATGGTGCCGCACATTGCCGAATCAATCTGGACGTATCAGGGCGGCGCGGGTCTGTGCGCGCAGGCCCCTTGGCCCGTGGCCGACCCAGCGCTGCTGGTGGATGATCAGGTGACCCTGCCCATTCAAATCAACGGCAAACGCCGCGCGGAAATCACCGTGCCAGCCGATATGCCAGCGGCAGAAATTGAAAAGGTCGCTCTGGCTGATCCTGCCGTGGTCAAGTTTCTGGATGGCGCAGCGGTTAAGAAAATCATCGTTGTGCCGGGGCGGATCATCAATGTCGTGGCTTAATCGCAGCCTATTGCTGGCTATCCCGCTTGCCCTAGCGGCCTGTGGGTTTACCCCTGCCTTTGGCCCCGCAGGCCCCGCGACAGCGCTGCGCGGCACCGTCGCGCTGGCCGATACCAACACGCGCGACGGCTTCGAATTTATCAAACGTATGGAAGAACGCCTTGGCCGCGCCAGCACAGCGCGCTTTGATCTAGACTATCGAATTGCCACCAAACAGGCCAGACTAGGCTTTACAACAGATGGTGCGATCACCCGATATAACCTTATGGGATCAGTGACTTGGACTTTGAAGGACCGTGCGACAGGTGCGGTTTTGGCCAAAGGGGTTGAACAGAACTTTACCGCATGGTCAGCCACGGGCGTTACGATTGCCGCTGTCAATGCCGAGACTGATGCGAATGCGCGGCTGATTCGGATTTTGGCCGATCAGGTGACCCAGCGTCTGATAGCTCTGTCACCCACCATCACGGCGGGCGAATGAAACTAACGGGGATCGAGGCCAGCCGCTATTGCGCCCGCCCCGATCCTGCCCGCGCGGGCCTGTTGATTTTTGGCGCAGATACGATGCGCGTGGCCCTAAAGCGGGCCGAGGCGATTGCCGCCCTGATCGGCCCAAATGGCCCATCCGAAATGCGCCTGACGCGCATAGCTGCCAGCGATCTGCGCAAAGATCAGGCCCGCCTGACCGATTCGCTGCGCGAGACGGGCTTTTTCGCAGGCCCCCGCGTGGTGTTTGTCGAAGATGCAACTGATGGGTTGACCGATTCTTTTGCTGCGGGATTGCAGGGATGGCAGGCAGGGGATGCCAATTTGATCGTCACCGCAGGCAATCTGACAGGCAAATCAGCGATGAAGACCCTGTTTGAAAAGGCTCCAAACGCGGTTTGCATCGGCCTGTATGACGACCCACCCACG
>CAMAWZ010000132.1 GCA_945861995.1 Pseudorhodobacter antarcticus | reverse complement strand
TTGGGGGGGGGGGGGGAATCGTGCTGGTTCCCGCATTCTTTTATGCGCTGGGTTATTTGGGCTATGCGGGCGGGCAGGTGATGCAGGTTTGCGTGGCCACCTCGCTTGCCACAATTGTTTTTACGTCGGTGCGCTCGGTGCAGGCCCATCATGCCAAAGGGGCGGTGGATGTGGCGATGCTGCGGTCTATCGCGCCGATGGTCGTTATCGGCGCGCTGATAGGCACGCTGATTGCCTCGCAAATGTCATCGCGGGCGCTGCAGGGGGTGTTTGGCGTTTTGGCGGGGCTTGCGGGGCTGTATATGGCCTTTGGCCGCGCAAACTGGCGGCTTGGTAATGATTTGCCCCTACAGCCCCTGCGCGGGGGGATTGCGGGGGCGCTTGGGCTGGTGTCGGCACTGATGGGCATTGGCGGGGGCACCTTTGGCGTGCCGCTGATGACGCTTTATGGCTCTCCCATTCACCGCGCAGTGGGCACAGCATCGGGCCTTGGGGTGATCATAGCTGTGCCTGCGATACTGGGGTTTTTGGCCCTGCCTGTGGCGGATGCCCCGCCTTACACGATTGGCGCGGTCAATCTGCCCGCTTTTGCGGCGGTTATTCTGACCACTTATATTACTACGCCATGGGGCGCGGCGTTGGCGCACCGCATGAACCCCGCCCCGCTGAAACGCGCTTTTGCGGCGTTTTTGATCTTGGTCGCGCTGAATATGCTGCGCAAAGCACTGGGACTTTAGCCCCTCGCTGTCATCTGGCTGTAGCCTTTGGCTGCCCTTATGCTAGGGCGGCCAGGTGTTCAAAAGACCCGCAAGTATGATCGCAGCGCTGGCGCCTTTGGCTTTGGGCTATTCCGCCGCAAGGGGCAACGGCTGAAGACCCGTTTGCGCCGCAAGCTTGAAATGCCCCACCAATTGGCCAAGGCGCAAAGCCTCGCTGCGCAAGGCCTCGCCTGCGGCCACTGTTTCATCAAGGCTGGCCACATTGTTTTGCACATCGCGGTCAAGTGCCGAAACGGCAATGTTTATTTCCGTAATGCCATGCGACTGGCCTTCGGTGTTTTGCGCAATTTCCGCCACGCGCAGAACCACATTGCCCACAATATCGCGGATCGCGGCCAGTGAGGCCGACGATTGGGCCACCAAATCCACCCCATCGCCCACGTGTTTTTCGCTGCTGCGTACCAATTTGTTGATCTCGCCCGCAGAATCGGCCACGCGCTGCGCCAATCCGCGCACTTCGGATGCGACAACAGCAAATCCCAGCCCCGCACTGCCGGCCCGCGCGGCCTCGACCCCTGCATTCAGCGCCAAGAGATTGGTTTGAAAGGCAATGTCTTCGATCAGATCGACAATAGAGGCGATGGCCTTGGACGAATCGCGAATGCGCTCGATCGCGGCGCGCGCCTCGCCTGCAAGGCGGTAGGCGTCATCGGTGCGGGCCTGCGCGCCGCCGACAAATTTTTCGGCCGCGCCCGCGCTGGCGGCGGTGTCTTTTACAGTGCTGGACAACTGTTCCAGCGCCGCTGCCGTTTGCTCTAACGAGGCCGCCGAGGTTTGCCCGCGCTGCGAGGCGATATGGCTTGCACCCACAATCTGCCCAGAGGTTTGATTCAGCCTCTCGCTGGTATGGCTCATATCGGCGACGATCTGCGACAAGTTATCTGTCAACAGGTCAGCGGCCGCCGCAATGCGCAGGAAGATGCCCTTGTGGCCTGATGCCATGCGCTGGGTCAGATCGCCGCGCGACAGGGCTTCGATCACGGACAAGACATCATCGATGCCCTTTTGCGCCGCCTCTCCAATGCCATTCACGCCGTTCAAAAGGCCGCTTGGGTCTTCCATCCCGTCCTGCAATGCGATTCGGCGCGAGAAATCGCCGCTCGCGCAGGCGGCTATAACCTCGGATATCTGCGCGTTTATCCCTTGGCGCAGCGCCATGTCTTGGCGAAAGGCATCAAAGGCCGCGGCGATGGCAGCGGTTTCGCGAATACGGCTGGGGCGCAATGGCGCGGTGAAATCATTCTCTCGCATCCGCTCTAACGCCGTGCCAATGGCCATCAAGGGCCGCGCGATCAGCATCGAAATCCAAACGGTGGCGGCGGCAAACACGATTATTCCCGCCACACTCAGCGCGATGGACATATTGCGCACTTGCACTTGGGCGGCGTCCATTTGCTTTTGTAAGGCCGGCTTTGCCTGCGCAAAGTTTTCCTTAATCTGATCCAGCAAAGGCTGTGCCACACCAAACTCTGCGGTCAGTTCCATGCGCATATCTTTGACTTTCATCGCCTGATCTACATAAGAAGTAAAGGCGGTTTGATACTGGGTCAGCAGCGCGTCAATATCATTTTTCTGTGCGAAATTCAGGTAATTTGTCAGTGGAAATTCCCGAAATTCTGCCACCCGATCATTCAGGCTTGCCAGATATTCAGGGTCTTCGCGCAGCAGAAAATCCTTTTCGTGCCGCCGCATCATCAACATTTTCGCCTGCATTTCCGGATGCTTGGTAATGGATTCAAGCGACTTTTCTACGCCGCGCACGGCTGTGCGCAATTCGCCCTGAAGCCCGTCGTCGGGCGTATAGCCAAGGGCGCGCTGTGCTTTGACCATCTCGTCAAATCCCGCCTTATAGGCGGTGGCAGAGTTTGCCAAACTTTCCAGCAAACCCGTATTTTCCGCATATTCGGGCTTGGTTCCCATAAATTGAAGGGCGGATGTAATAGACTGGTTGATTTGTAACGCTTTTTCGTCGAACTGAGCGACGGCTTCATCCGTTTGCGACTGCAAATAACTGCGTTCACTCACGCGCGCCTGCAGTAAGGAAACTTCGATTTCGCTCAGCGTGATACTGAGTTTTTCCAAGTCGGCACTTGCGACTTCGGTCTTTTCCCGCGCGATTTCAGCAAAGCGGTTCAGTCCCACAAGGCCCGTCAGCATGGCTGCCGCAAGCAGAATAATGAAAAACAGGGCTGTTCGAATGGAAACCGTTTTGCGCATCAAGACATCCTTTTTTAGGCTGCCTTTAGCGTTACACTCCAGTTTTTAAGATTCGGTATAGATCGCCATGTTAAAAGCGTTCCGTGAAAGCTTTAGCTATTTTCGGCGCCAATCCGCCCAATTCGGCCGCCGCGCCGCTGCGCAAGCAGGGGCCTGCGCGCGGGTAGATCTGCCATCACCTTGCTGCGGTCATCAGGTGTCATCCGCGACCACACCGCAATCTCATCACCCGTGCGCAAACAGCCCACACAAATCCGCGCCTGCGGGTGGATCACACAAATCTTGACGCAAGGGCTCTCAATTTCGCCGCGCTGCCAAATGGGGTCGCTCATGCCTGCCTCCGTCGTATTGGCGCGGCTTGGGGGCTTTCAATTTCGCCGCGTTGCCAGATATTTTCGCTCATTTACCCCTCGCGCGACAGATGTTGAAGCCTGTCCAACAAACCCTGCAAAATAAAGCTGGCGGCGACATTGTCCACCCTTTCGGCGCGCCTTTTGCGCGAAAGGTCTGCCTCTAGCATCGCGCGGGTGGCGGCAACGGTGGACAGGCGCTCATCCCAAAATCCAATTGGAAGGGGGGTCAGCCGTTCCAAATTGCGGGCAAAGGCGCGGGTCGATTGCACGCGCGGCCCTTCGCTGCCATCCATGTTCAGCGGCAGGCCAAGGACAATGCCGCCTGCATTGCGCGCGCCAAGCAGGGCCAACAATTTGGCGGCATCTGCGGTGAATTTCTCGCGTTTGATGGTTTCAATTGGGCTGGCAATCATATGGCGCAGATCAGACAGCGCCACGCCAATGGTTTTTTCGCCCAGATCAAGCCCTGCAATCACGCGCCCTGCGGGAATGGCGGCTGCAAAGGCGTGAATATCTTCGCAGATCAAGGGGTTATCCCTGTTTTCGCTGCGGCAGCATCGATCAGTTGCAACGCAGCAGGGTCGGCGGCCATGGCCGCGCGGGCTGCGCGCAGCGCCACTTCGGCGCGCGGCATCTCGCCCAGAACGCCCAAAGACGTGATCAGGCGCGCCCATTCCTCGCCCGTGCCGCCCGCCTCGAAAAGGCGGGCTTCTAGGCCAGTCACCATCGTGTTGATCATCGTGCGCTGCTCGTCGCTGGTCATATCGGCAGCGGCGGCCATATCAGCGGCATCAGGGCCAAGTTGGGCCAGATCGGCAGGGGCGGTATAACTAATGCCTGCCGCAGCGGCAACTTCGGGCAAAAGCGCGGCCAATGGCGCGCTCCACGGCGCATCTGCAGCGCTGGTGCGGGCCAGCGGCTCCCACACTTCAAACGCGCGGTCAGGGCGGCCGGTTTGGGCAAACATCAGCCCCGCGAAATAGCGCGCAAGCCCGTTTTGCGGGTCAAGCTTTAGGGTTTGCATCAGCGCAGCTTCGGCCTGCGGCGTGATAATTCCGCCAGCGGCGGCAATCATCGCCTGCGCGGCCGCGCTGTAATCTTCGGCGCTGGCCGCATCCCCCTTTGCGGCAATCACCGCCCCATAGGCGCGGCTTGAGGCGGCAAAGTTGCCCAGTTGCGCCTCGTTGCGCGCCAAAAGGGTCAGGCCCTGCACATCGCTCGGGCGCGCAATCACGGTGGCGCGCAACTGCTCGATCAGGGCCAAAAATTCGGGGTCTGCCTGCACGGGGGCAGGGGGCGGGGCTGCGGCCTCGGCCTCGGCTTGGCTGGGGCGGGAATCGTAGACTTGGGCCGCCAAGACAAGGCGTTTGGACAGGGGCAGATCGGGGTAATCAGGCGCGCCAAGGGTGAAATACAGCGCAACTGCCCCCGCAAGGGCCGCGATGATCGCTGCAAATCCAAAGCCTTGGCCAAGTCCGCTTGCCTGCGCGGCGGGTGTCTCGGTGGCTTTGGCGGCCTCAAGCATACGGCGCTGCACTTCGGTGCGCAGCCGCTCTGCCTCGCTTGGCTGAAGCGTGCCCTTGGCCAAATCACGCTCAACCTCGGCCAATTGGCCCCGGTACAGCTCCAGCGCCATCGGCCCCGCCGCCGCCACATCGCCGCCCCGCGCCAGCGCGCGCAGCAAAAATGCCGACACGGCAAAACCGATTGCCCCCGCTACAACCCAAAACCAAATGCCAGCCATCGCGCCCCCTATGCTGACCATCAGATAAGCCCAAACGCGGCTGGCGAAAAGGGGCGCTGGCTCGCCCAGCACGATTTGTCGCAAGCAGCCCATGATGTCGCATTTAGCGCCAATCTGCCGCATGTGTCTTGAACCTACCTGCGCATCTGTACGATAAGGGCGTAAATCGGGCCAATGCGCCCGCCTTTGGGGGATGCCATGTCGCGCTATTCGGTTTTTGCCATCGCCAAACAGGCCATCAATCATCATTTGGGGTGGGAACGGGCCTGGCGCTCGCCGCAGCCTAAGCCTGCCTATGATGCCATTATAATCGGCGCGGGCGGGCACGGCCTTGCCTCGGCCTATTACCTTGGCAAGAATTTTGGCATCACCAATGTCGCAATCATCGAAAAGGGTTGGCTTGGCGGCGGCAACACGGGGCGCAACACCACGATCATCCGCTCGAACTACCTGCAAGACCCGTCGGCCGCGATCTATGAAAAGGCGCGCAGCCTGTATGAAACCATGTCGCAGGACTTGAACTACAACGTCATGTTTTCCCCGCGCGGCGTGATGATGCTGGCCCAAACCCACCACGAAGTGCGCGGCTATCTGCGCACCGCCCATGCCAACGCCCTGCAAGGGGTCGAGACGCAGTTTATTACCCCTCAGCGTGTCAAGGAACTTTGCCCTATCCTCAATATCGACGGGCCGCGCTATCCCGTTTTGGGCGCGCTGTGGCAACCGCGCGGCGGCACAGGGCGGCATGATGCGGTGGCATGGGGCTATGCGCGGGCCTGCAGCGATATGGGTATGGATATCATCCAGCAAACCGAAGTGACAGGCGTGCGGTCTGACGGCGGCGCGGTCACGGGCGTGGAAACCACGCGCGGCTTTATCGGCTGCAAAAAGCTTGGCATCGTGGTTGCGGGCCATTCGGGCCAAGTGGCTGATATGGCGGGCTTCCGCCTGCCTGTCGAGGCAGTCGCGCTGCAAGCCCTTGTCTCCGAACCCATTAAGCCCTGCATGGATGTGGTGGTTATGGCCAACACTGTACACGGGTATATGAGCCAGTCTGATAAGGGCGAAATGGTCATCGGCGGCGGCACCGATGGGTTCAACAACTTTACCCAGCGCGGATCGTTTCACCATATCGAGGAAACCCTGCGCGCGCTGATCGAAACCTTCCCCATGCTGTCGCGCCTGAAAATGCTGCGCCAATGGGGCGGGATTGTGGATATGACAGGGGATCGCAGCCCGATCATCAGCAAAACCCCGCTGACCAACTGCTTTATCAACTGCGGCTGGGGTACGGGCGGGTTCAAAGCGATACCAGGGTCAGGCTGGGCCATGGCCGAACTGATGGCCAAGGGAGAACCAGGCCCTCTGGCGGAAGCGTTCAATATGTGGCGCTTCAAGGAAGGCCAGTTCATCGACGAATCCGTGGCTGCTGGGGTGGCGCATTGATGCCCCCCGCCGATCTTCACTGCGCGCTTCCTAACTCTGCAAATATCCCGGGGGGTGGCGTCTTTGGCCTGCC
>CAMAWZ010000131.1 GCA_945861995.1 Pseudorhodobacter antarcticus | reverse complement strand
ACAGCCGCCTTGTGTTTGTTACGCAGCTGTTACAAAAGGGACATAAGGATAGATGAATATTTAAAAGTCAAAGGGGCTAATTTATGGGCAAACTGCATAAAGATATGACACGCGATATCAGCTATGCCGTTGCCGCAAGCTCGCGCACGGGGCGCGCTGTGATCCGCACGCTTGAAAACCTATCAGGCCGCCCGCAAATGATAAAACGCGCGGCTGGCTATGAAAAAGAAGTTGCCGAAGGGCGTAGCTTTTGGCAAGTGATCCCCGAACGTTATGGCATTGATCTGCAAATCACGGGCGGCAGCCTGTCACATATCCCCGCCAATGGCCCTTTGGTGCTGATTGCCAACCATCCCTTTGGTATTTTGGACGGGTTGATGATGGGCAAGCTGCTGGATAGCCTGCGCGGCGATTTCCGCATTCTGGCCAATTCGGTGTTTCGTAAGGCCGAAGAGCTGAACAAAGTTTTGCTGCCCATTTCCTTTGATGAAACCAAAGAGGGCGTAAAGCTAAACCTGCAAACCCGCGCAACGGCGCTGGATTATTTGTCCAAAGGCGGCGCGATTGGGGTGTTTCCTGGCGGCACTGTGTCCACCTCGGCCAAAGCATTCTCGCGGCCCATGGATCCGGCTTGGCGCAATTTCACCGCCAAGATGATCGCCAAATCTGGGGCGACAGTCGTGCCTGTGTTCTTTGAAGGGCACAACTCGCGCCTGTTCCAACTGGCTTCGCGCGTGCATTATTCATTGCGCCTTGGGCTTTTGATCAACGAATTCAAGCGTCGCGTGGATGAACCTGTGCGCGTGGTCATCGGCGCGCCTGTGCCTGCCGAAGAAATCGCCGCCCTGCGCAGCGATCCGAACGCGCTGATGGATCATTTGCGCGCCCGCACCTATGGCCTTTCGCCCGACCAAATCTCGCCCTATGATCTGGGGTATGAGTTTGAGGCCAAGTATAAGGCGCGCTAAGCCTGCCTTGGCCCTGTGATAAGGGGGCAGCATGGCAGTTGGTGTGTTTGATTCGGGGCTTGGCGGGCTGACAGTGCTGGACGCACTTGCCCGCCGCCTGCCCGATGTGCCGTTTGTGTATTTCGGCGACAACGCCCATGCGCCCTATGGCGTGCGCACGCATGAGGATATTTTTAATCTAACCTGCGCGGCGACCCAGCGTTTGTGGGACGAAGGCTGCGATCTGGTGATTTTGGCCTGCAACACGGCATCTGCCGCTGCGCTGAAACGGATGCAGGAAACATGGGTTCCGCCGCACAAACGCGTTTTGGGCGTGTTCGTGCCCCTGATCGAGGCGCTGACCGAACGGCAGTGGGGCGACAATTCCCCGCCCCGCGAAGTGGCTGTTAAACACGTCGCGCTGTTTGCCACCCCTGCCACAGTGGCCAGCCGCGCCTTTCAGCGCGAGTTGTCGTTCCGCGCGATTGGTGTCGATGTCGAAGCGCAGCCTTGCGGCGGGGTGGTCGACGCTATTGAACAGGGCGATGAGATTTTGGCCGAAGCCTTGGTGCGCAGCCACGTCGAGGCGCTCAAACGCCGTATGCCAGCCCCCGAGGCCGCGATTTTGGGCTGCACCCATTACCCGCTGATGCAGAAGGTCTTCCAAGATGCCTTGGGGTCAAATGTCAAAGTCTTTAGCCAAGCCAATTTGGTCGCAGAAAGTCTGGCCGATTATCTGTCCCGTCGCCCCGAAATGTTGGGATCGGGACAAATGTCAAAGTTTTTGACCACGGGCGATCCTGCATCCGTATCGTCCAAGGCCACGCAATTCATGCGCAAATCTGTGCGCTTCGAGGCGGCTTACGCGTAAACCCCCTTGCAATGCGCACCGCCCCGCGCCACATCAGGCGCGTGCGTGGGCGCATTGAATATCAGGGGCTTTTGGGGGCTTGCATGGCTAAGAACATTGCAATTTTGGGCGCTTCGGGCTATACGGGCGCGGAATTGGTGCGCCTGATTGCGGGCCATCCTGAGATGAACATCGTTGCCCTGTCTGCTGATCGCAAGGCGGGGATGCAGATGGGTGATGTGTTCCCTTTTCTGCGCCATATGCCGCTACCCAAACTGGTCAAAATCGATGAGATTGATTTTGCGAGCGTGGATCTGTGCTTTTGTGCGCTGCCCCATGCCACCACGCAGGTGGTTGTCGCGGGGCTACCTAAGACATTGAAAATCGTCGATCTTTCCGCCGATTTTCGCCTGCGCGATGCTGCCGAGTATGAAAAATGGTACGGCGCGCCCCATGCCGCGATGGAGTTGCAGGCCGAGGCGGTGTACGGGCTGACCGAATTTTACCGCGCCGACATTGCCAAGGCGCGCCTTGTGGCGGGCACGGGGTGCAACGCCGCCGCTGGCCAATTTGCCCTGCGCCCGCTGATTGCGGCAGGGGTGATTGATCTGGACAATATCCTGATTGACCTGAAGGCAGGGGTGTCTGGCGCGGGCCGCAGCCTAAAGGAAAATCTGCTGCACGCAGAACTGTCGGGCGGTACGCACAGCTATTCAGCGGGGGGCAAGCACCGCCATTTGGGCGAGTTTGACCAAGAATTCAGCGCCATTGCGCACCGCCCTGTGCATATTCAATTCACCCCCCATTTGCTGCCAATGAATAGGGGCATTTTGGCCACGACCTATGTGCAGGGCGATGCGCAGATCGTGCACAACACCCTAAACGCCGCTTATAAAGATGAACCTTTTATCCATGTTCTTCCCTTTGGCACACTGCCCTCGACCCGCGACATTGCGGGCTCTAACCTGTGCCATCTGGGTGTGATAGGTGATCGAATTGCAGGCCGCGCAGTGGTGATTTCGGTGATTGATAACCTGACCAAAGGATCGTCAGGCCAAGCCATCCAAAACGCCAATCTGATGCTGGGCTTGCCCGAAACAATGGGGCTGCTTGGCGCGCCCCTTTTCCCATAAGGGGGCGCTATGGCTGGTTTAAAATCTTTAAAGAAACGCCGCCGTATTCAGCTGATTGTGCTGGCCTTTGTTTTGGTGGGCCTGACCACTTGGCTGGTTGGATATGCCTTTCGCGATGGGATCAACTTTTTCCGCAGCCCCTCGCAGGTTCTGTCCGATCCGCCGCGCGCGGGCGAAGTGTTTCGCATTGGCGGGTTGGTCGAGGTGGGCAGTATGGTGCGCGGTCAGGGCGAGGTGATCAGCTTTAAGGTCACTGATACCAGCGTCTCTATTCCCGCCACCTATAAGGGCGTTTTGCCCGATTTATTTGCCGAAGGCGCAGGCATGGTTGGCACGGGCAGCATGGAGGGGGATACCTTTGTTGCCACCGAAATTCTGGCCCGCCATGACGAAGAATATATGCCGCAAGAGGTGGTCGACGCGCTGAAAGAACAGGGCGTTTATGTGGAACCTGCCAAACAATAGCGCGCGCTGGCCTTGGCCTAATTTAACATGAATCCGCCAAACTGCCCCCAAACCACCAAGGGGGCCGATGATGAAATCTGTTCAGGAACTGGCGCGTGAGATTGTGGCGCGCGAGGGCGGCTATGTGCACGATCTCGATGATCCGGGCGGCGAGACGAATTTTGGCGTGACCATTGGCACCATGCGCCGCCTAGGGATTGATCTGAACCGCGATGGCGCGGTCGACAGCCGCGATATCCGCGCAATGACCGCAGATCGCGCTGCCGAGATTTATATCGCCCATTACTTCACCCAGCCGCGCATTTGCGATTTGCCCCCCCAGTTGCAGGCCTCGGTGTTTGATATGTATGTCAATGCGGGCACAGGTGCCGTGAAAATCTTGCAGCGGTTGCTGACCCAAATGGGCTATCCTTGCAGCGATGATGGGGTCATTGGCCCCGCCACGCGCCGCGCCGCCGCCATGGCCGCCGCAGACGCGCCCAGCCATATCGCCGACGCTTACGGCATTGCGCGGCGCAATTTTTATTATGCCTTGGGTGACGGGCGCCCCGCCAGCCGCAAATTTGCCCGCAGGCGCGATGGCGGCAAGGGCGGCTGGATCACGCGGGCCGAAGAATTCATTTCGCAAAAATATCACCTGACAGAGGCGCAGCACACAGAAAGGGTATCAAAATGGGCTTGATCGGCAAAATCTTTGGCGCGGGCAGTGGGGCAGGGGCCGCAGCCATTGGCAATGCGGCGCAAGGCGTGGCCGAGGTGTTTCGCCCCAATGCCACCCGCCAGATGGAACTTTCTGCCGCAGCGCAAGAGGCCGCGCTTGCGCAACTTTGGGCCGAGTTTTCCAATGCGGGCAGCACTTGGTTTGACAGCGCCGTGAACGGGCTAAACCGCCTGCCGCGCCCGTTTTTGGCGCTGGGCACAGTGGGGCTGTTTGTCTATGCCATGATCGATCCGCAGGCCTTTTCGCAGCGCATGGTGGGGCTGAGCGCTGTGCCAGAACCTCTTTGGTGGCTGCTGGGCGCAGTTGTTGCCTTTTACTTTGGCGCGCGCGAGACGCATTATTTTCGCGAAAGCCGCAGCACAGGGGGGCGGGCGGTGATCTCGCGGGCTGCCGCGCAGCCACCCGCCCCAACTCCTACAATCGCGCCCGAAAACCCCGCACTCGCCGATTGGAAGGGCGGAAAATAAGGCAAATCTGATCAAATCCTTGACCATACCCGCCGCCTCTGGCAATGCAGGGGCAAGATAGGATGTGATCAAATGAATCTTTTTGCCGAAATCCGCGCGCTGATTGTTGAAAATCTTGATGCCATGGCAGCGGCGGGCGAGATACCTAGCGGCCTTGATACCGCCGCCGTGTCGGTCGAACCCCCGCGCGATAAAGGCCATGGCGAGGCGGCAACCAACGCCGCAATGGTGCTGGCCAAACCCGCAGGCACGGCCCCCCGCGCCATTGCCGAAAAGCTTGCCGCGCGTCTTGCGCAAGACCCGCGCATTACACAGGCGGATGTCGCTGGCCCAGGGTTTTTGAACCTAACGCTGGCCCCTTTCGCGTGGCAAGGCGTTGTGCGCGCCGCCCTGACGATGGGAGCGGATTTTGGCCGCTCGGCCACAGGGCAGGGGCGGCGGGTGAACGTTGAATTCGTCTCCGCCAACCCCACGGGCCCGATGCATGTGGGTCATGTGCGCGGCGCGGTGGTGGGGGATGCGCTGTCGCGCCTGCTATCCTTTGCAGGCTGGCAGGTCACGCGCGAATACTACATCAACGATGGCGGCGCGCAGGTAGATGTGCTGGCGCGCTCGGCCTATGAGCGGTACCGCGAGGCGCATGGGTTAGAGCCCGAAATCCGCGAAGGCCTGTATCCCGGCGATTATCTGATTCCCGTGGGCGAGGCGCTCAAAGCCCGCTTTGGCGACACGCTTTTGGACAAGGGCGAGCAGTTCTGGCTATCGGACGTGCGCGAGATTGCGACCGATCTGATGATGACCGAAATCAAGGGCGATCTGGCCGCTTTGGGTGTGCGGATGGATGTCTATTCATCCGAAAAATCGCTGTATGGCACGGGCCAGATCGAGGCCGCAATCAAAACCCTGCGCGATATGGATTTGATTTATGAAGGCGTGCTAGAGCCGCCAAAGGGCAAGGAACCCGATGATTGGGAACCGCGCGTGCAAACCCTGTTCCGCAGCACGGCGCACGGCGATGATGTCGACCGCCCCGTGCAAAAATCGGATGGGTCTTGGACATATTTCGCCCCCGACATCGCCTATCACTATAACAAAGTGCAGCGCGGCTTTGACGAGTTGATTGATATTTTCGGCGCCGATCACGGCGGTTATGTCAAGCGGATGAAGGCGGCGGTTTCGGCCCTCTCAAACGGGCGCGTGCCTTTGGATATCAAGCTGGTCAATCTGGTAAAGCTGTACAAAAACGGCGAGCCGTTCAAAATGTCCAAACGTGCGGGCACCTTTGTGACCCTGCGCGATGTCGTAAGCCAAGCAGGCGCAGATGTGACGCGCTTTATGATGCTGACGCGCAAAAATGATGTGCCCTTGGATTTCGATTTTGCCAAAGTGCTGGAACAATCCAAAGACAATCCTGTGTTCTATGTGCAATATGCCAACGCGCGCATCGGATCGGTGATGCGCAAATCCACCGAGGCGGGCATGGCGGTGGATGATGCCGCCTTGGCAAAGGCTGATCTTAGCCTTTTGTCCCATCCTGCCGAGATTGATCTGATGCAGAAAATCGCCGAATGGCCGCGCCTTGTGGATATTGCAGCGCGCGGAAACGAGCCGCACCGCGTGGCGTTTTATCTGTTTGAATTGGCCAGCGAATTCCACGGATTGTGGAACAAGGGCAATGACGAGCCGTCGTTGCGCTTTGTGCAGGCGGGCAATACGGCAACAGCCATCGCAAAAGTTGCGTTAGTGCGCGCAACAGGCGTTGCGATTTCGGCGGGTCTTGCTATCTTGGGGGTAACGCCTGTTGATGAAATGCGCTGAAAACAGCCGCATCGCAGGGGTGCAGGGCCGCTAAGGTCTTGATGTGGCAGTTAAAAAGCCAATGGGGCATGTATCCCTGCGGCATATGAGGCAAAGATGTCTGATCCAAAATACGCCCCCTATGGGGTGGATGACGACCCGTTTTTGACCCATCCCGCAGGGGTAGGCCGCGCACAATTGCGCGGCGACAACCGGTTTGCGCAGCAGCACATGGTGCAGCGGGCAGGGCA
>CAMAWZ010000130.1 GCA_945861995.1 Pseudorhodobacter antarcticus | reverse complement strand
ATTTGCGCCAAAATCTCGCGCACTTCTTGCGCATAGAAAGTGATCAGGTTGACCACCTTATCGGCGCTTCCCGTGAACTTTTGCCTCAGCGCCTCATTTTGCGTGCAAACGCCCACGGGGCAGGTGTTGCTTTGGCACTGGCGCACCATGATGCAGCCCATGGAGATCAGCGCGGCCGTGCCGATGCCAAACTCCTCGGCCCCCATCATCGCCGCCATCACCACATCGCGGCCCGTGCGCAAACCGCCATCGGTGCGCAGCGTGACCCGTTCGCGCAGGTTGTTCATCGCCAGCACCTGATGCGCCTCGGTCAGGCCCATTTCCCACGGCAGACCCGCGTATTTGATCGATGTCGCAGGCGATGCCCCAGTGCCGCCGTTATGGCCAGAAATCAGTATAATATCCGCCTTGGCCTTGGCCACGCCTGCGGCAATCGTGCCTACGCCTGACGCAGATACCAATTTCACCGTCACTTTGGCGCGCGGGTTGATCTGTTTCAGATCATAGATCAACTGCGCCAAGTCTTCGATGGAATAGATATCATGGTGCGGCGGTGGGCTGATAAGCGTCACTCCGGGCGTCGAATGGCGCAGGCGCGCAATCAGCGCCGTCACCTTCACGCCGGGCAACTGGCCGCCTTCGCCGGGTTTCGCACCTTGGGCGACCTTAATTTCTAATTCTTCACAAGCGTTCAGATATTCCGCCGTTACGCCAAAGCGCCCCGACGCAACCTGCTTAATCTTGGCCGATGGGTTATCGCCATTGGGTTCGGGCACGAAATGCGCGGGGTCTTCACCTCCCTCGCCGCTGTCCGATTTCGCCCCAATGCGGTTCATCGCCACATTAAGCGTCTTATGCGCCTCGGGCGAAAGCGCGCCCAGCGACATTCCAGGCGTTACGAACCGCTTGCGGATGGAGGTGATGCTTTCCACCTCTTCAATCGGCACAGGCTTGCCCAACGGCTTAATGTCCAGCAAATCGCGAATGTGGATAGGTGGGTTCGCGCGCATCGCCGCGCTATATTGCTTCCACATATCATAGCTGGCGCGGTCGCAGGCCGATTGCAGCATGTGCATCGTCTGCGCTTCCCATGCGTGCTTTTCGCCGCTGCGGCGCGCCTTGTAAAAGCCCCCAATCGGCAGCACATCCGCACCGCCCAGCCAGCCCTTGGCGTGAACTTCTTCGGCCTTCATCTGCAACCCTTGCAAACCAATGCCCGAAATGCGGCTTTGCATGCCCGGGAAATATTCCGCCACCATCGCGCGGCTTAGCCCTACGGCCTCGAAATTCAGACCCCCGCGATAGGACGAGATTACCGAAATGCCCATCTTGGACATGATTTTCAGCAGCCCCGCATCCACGGCATTGCCATAGCGTCGCATCGCGTCCAGCAGCGTGCCATCCAGCAGCCCGCGGCGGATACGATCCGCAATGCTATCTTGCGCAAGATAGGCGTTCACAGTGGTTGCCCCGCAGCCGATCAGCACCGCAAAATAATGCGGGTCGATACATTCGGCCGACCGCACATTGACCGAACAGAACGTGCGCAGTCCCTTGCGTGTTAGCCACGAATGCACCGCCGATGTCGCCAAAATCATCGGCATCGCAACGCGGCCATCCGATTGATGCTGATCGGTCAGCACCAACTGCCCCGCGCCCGAGCGCACGGCATCTTCCGCCTCGGCGCGGATACGCTCAAGCCCTTGGCGCAGCGCGTCTGGGCCAGCATTTGCGGGAAAGGTGCAATCGAGATGCGCCACTTGCGCGCCAAAGCGGCCCACCAGCACGTCAAATTCCGCATTGGCCAAGAACGGGCTTTCCAGCACCATAATTTCCGATTGGGTGCTCGCCTCGTCCAGCACATTGCGCAGGTTGCCAAAGCGGGTCTTTAGGCTCATCACCCGCCCTTCGCGCAAGCTATCAATCGGCGGGTTGGTCACTTGGCTAAAGTTCTGGCGGAAGAAATGCGACAGCGGACGGTACACCGACGATAGAACAGCCGCAGGTGTATCATCGCCCATCGAGGCGATCATTTCTTTACCATCTTCGGCCATCGGGGCCAGAACCTGTTCCAGCTCCTCAACCGTAAAGCCCGCTGCAATCTGGCGGCGGCGCAGATCGCCGCCTTCAAACATCGGGGTTTCTGGCACGTCTTTCAGCAGCGCGCCCAAATCGACAATCTTTTGAATCCAATCGCCATAAGGCTGGGCAGAGGCGAGTTTATCTTTCAACTCGACATCATGGTAGAGCTTGCCCGCCGCCATATCCACGGCTATCATCTGCCCTGGCCCCAGCGCGCCCTTTTCGCGAATGGTAGCCTCGTCAACAGGAACCATCCCCGTTTCCGACCCTGCAATCAGCAGACCATCGCCCGTCACAACATACCGCATCGGGCGCAGCCCGTTACGATCAAGGCCCCCGCAAACCCATTGCCCATCGGTCATCGCTAGCGCCGCAGGGCCATCCCACGGCTCGATCACCGAATTGCAATAGGCATACATATCCGCCCATGCGGGCTTCATATCGGTTGTGGCTTTGCTCCAGGCCTCTGGCACCAGCATTGTCTTGGCCAAAGGCGCGTTGCGGCCAGACCGCACCAGCACCTCGAACACAGCATCCAGCGCGCCGCTATCGGACGTGGCGGGCGGGATGATCGGTTTGATATCTTCCGCCGCATCCCCAAACGCAGACGAGGCCATGCGAATCTCATGCGATTTCATCCAGTTGACGTTGCCCTTCAGCGTGTTGATCTCGCCGTTATGGGCCAGCATACGGAACGGCTGGGCCAGCCACCACTGCGGGAAGGTGTTGGTCGAATACCGCTGATGATAAATCGCAAAGGCCGATTCAAACCGATCATCCATCAAATCAGGGTAGAACGTGGCAACCTGTTCGGCCAGCATCATGCCCTTGTAAATGATACTGCGGCAGGACAGCGAACAGATATACATCCCCGCAATCTGCGCCGCCAGCGCCGCCTTTTCGATACGGCGGCGAATGATATACAATTCGCGCTCGAACTGTTCTTGGTCAAAATCCTTGTCGCAGCGGATCAAAATCTGCTCAATTTCAGGGCGCGTGGAATTAGCTTTTTCCCCTAAAACCGACACATCCACAGGCACATGCCGCCAGCCATAAATGTAATGGCCCATGCGCAAAACTTCGGTTTCCACAATTGTGCGGCAGCACTCTTGCGCCGCAAAATCGGTGCGCGGCAGAAAAACCTGCCCGACGGCAATCAGCTTGGTCGTATCGGCATGATGGCCCGTGCGCAGCACTTGGTCATAGAAAAACGGCACGGGAATTTGCACATGAATGCCCGCCCCATCGCCCGTTTTGCCATCAGCATCTACCGCACCGCGATGCCAAATTGCCTTTAGCGCGTTGATACCGTTTTCGACCACCTTGCGCGAAGGTTTGCCAGAAATGGCCACAACCAGACCCACACCGCAGGACGAGTGTTCATCCTCGGCCTTATACAGGCTGTTGGCATCCATCCATGCGCGCTTGGCCTCTTCAGCGGCTACCCATGCGTCATCATACTGTGGCATTTTGGCGTCTTTCTTTTCTAGCGACTTTTAGGTTTTGCCAATGTTCGGCAAAGGGAATGGCCCCAGCAGGGCGCAGGGCGGTGCGGGCGGCTGGCATATCGCCCGTAATCACGGCGGCCAAAAGCGGGCGCAGCACGCCATCATGTTTCAGACAAGCGGCCAGCGCGTGCCCATATTGCGGCACAACCAGATGATCCACGCAGATCGGCGCATTGAAACGGCGGGCATGATGCATCTCGCGCGCCTCACCGCCGTGCAAAATCATAATCTGCGCGGGGTTATCAGCCAGCGATGGCACACTAGGAAACGGCCAAGCTGTGATGTTTTCCCGAAAATGCCCCCAGCGGCGTTCTTCTGGCACAATATCTTCTTTCACCGAATATTGCGGCACAATCGCCAGCACCGCATCCAGCTTGAACAGCGTGGCAAAGATCAGCGCCATGCTGCCGCCCATCGAATTGCCAAAGGCAATAATGCGGGCGGGCTTAATGCGATGGGCCAGCGCCTGCACGGCGGCGACCAGCGCATCCGCAATCCCACCTGCGTTCATCCAAGAACGGCTGGCATCCGATATAAACAGCACATGGTTTTCACCATCCCAGCCCGTCAGGCGCGTCGCCTCGGGTGTTGGAATGGCCTCGGTGCGATCCCCAACGCCGCTGAATGCCAAGATCAAGCGGTCGCTGCGCCCAGCCATGTAAGACATGTGCAAGGGCGGGGCGTCCAAATAGGGTTCAGCCAGCATCGCCTACCCCTAATTCGTTCAGCGACAGCACCGCGTCGCAGTCAAAAATCGGCTGCGTCGCGCCAAAACCTTTGTCGCCTTCAAAATCAAAACTCATCGGGCTGCCTTCCAGTGGCAACCATGCGTCCCCAGTCCAAAATTCGGAGCTGCCCGAAAAGAACGTGCGATAATCGGGGCTGATAAACTCGCGTCCGCGCGCTTGGCGCAGAACATTGCCGTCCAAATCGGTCTCGGTCATCTCGAATTCGGTTTGTTTCAGCGTAACCCCGTCAATCACCACATCTTGCCCCGTCAGCCGATCAAGCCCGCGCACGGTGGATTTCTCGCCGTTGTCCTTTGACAAACCAAAGGCAAAGCTGTCTTGCCCGGTAGCCAGCAAATCGCTGAACGATGCAGGGTCGGTTGGATTTGCATCTAGCGTTTGCTTGACGGGCGGGTTGATTTCATAGCTTTCAATCCACTGGGTTTCACTATCAATCTTTGATTGAAAAAAGATGCCCTCTTGGTCGAAATCAGCGCGCCATTGATCGCCGTCGTTATCAGCCTGACAGATGTAATGGTTCGACACATTGCAGCCACGCGATTGCACCGTCATTTTCAGCGCGCAGCCTTCGGGCGGCGTAAAGCTGCCCGCAAAGACAGGCGAGGTCAGCAGTAAAAGAGGAACGGCACATAGGGCTTTCATTCTGTCACTCCAGTTTAGGTCAGCATGGCTGACCATTCAATTTTTCAGCACGCTCAGCGTGTCGGGACGGATGCAATACGCAAAACATACGCGCGCCATACGCGAAACATACGCTTATTCAGCGGCCACAGCGGCAGGTTTGGCCAGATAGGCCAAAATTGCATCCGCCGCCTCGCGCCCATCGCGAATTGCCCAAACCACCAACGATGCACCGCGCACAATATCGCCCGCCGCAAACACGCCATCCATATTGGTGGCATGGCTGCGGAAATCGGCCTTTACAGTGCCCCAACGGGTTGTGCCCAGATCGGCGGTTAGCATCGCCTTTATATCTTCGGGTTCAAACCCCAGCGCACCGATGACCAAATCGGAAGGTTCGATATAATCAGCCCCTTCAATCACTTCGGGCGATTGGCGGCCCGAAGCGTCTGGCGCGCCAAGACGCATCTTTTGCACAACCACACCAGTAACGCGGCCCACACCTTCAAAACCCTTTGGGGCAGAAAGCCAAACAAATTCAACGCCTTCTTCTTCAGCGTTTTGCGTCTCGCGCTGCGATCCTGGCATGTTGGCGCGGTCGCGGCGATACAGACACTTGACCGAGGTAGCCCCTTGGCGAACAGCCGTGCGCACACAGTCCATTGCTGTATCACCGCCACCGATCACCACCACACGCTTGCCCGCTGCGTTCAACGTGCCACTGTCAAAATCGGGAACAGCATCGCCAAACGATTTGCGATTGCTGGCCGTCAAGTAATCCAGCGCCTTGACGATGCCAGCGCCCACGCCATCCAAATCGCGCGCCTTATAAACACCCGTTGCGATCAGCACTGCACCATGCTTTGCCCGCAGATCCGCATAGGAAACATCCACGCCCACATTGCAATTCGCAACAAACTTTACGCCCGCATCTTCAAGCTGCTTAATGCGTTGCATCACAACGGGTTTTTCCAGTTTGAACCCTGGAATCCCATAAGTCATCAGCCCGCCCGCGCGGTCATAGCGGTCATAAACCGTCACCTGCACGCCCGCCCGCACCAGCACATCGGCAGCCGCCAGCCCAGCAGGCCCCGCGCCAATAATGCCGATTGACTCAGTGCGCTTGGCGGCAGGTTTAATCGGCTTGACCCAGCCCATTTCCCACGCCTTATCGGTCAGGTATTTTTCGACCGACCCAATGGTCACCGTGCCATGACCCGACTGTTCGATCACGCAGTTCCCTTCGCACAGGCGATCCTGCGGGCAGATACGACCGCAAATTTCGGGAAAGGTATTGGTGGCTTGGGACAGCTCATAGGCTTCTTCTAAACGCCCCTCGGCGGTTAGGCGCAACCAATCGGGGATGTTGTTGTGCAAGGGGCAATGCGATTGGCAATAGGGCACGCCGCACTGGCTGCAGCGGCTGGACTGCTCTTCGGCCTTGGCCGCGGCATAGCCGCGATAAATCTCGTCAAAATCAGCAGTGCGCGCCTGCGCCTGACGTTTTTCGGGCGTCTCTTTGTGCAACGAGACAAATTTCAGCATTTTTTCCGCAGCCATCGCCCAGCCCTTTTCAAACGCAGCGTCACCGATGCTATACTTCGGCGCGGCGCTAATTAAAAGGCAGCATGACTGCCCTATTGGTTGGTTTTTTCAAGGGTTGGATGGAAAAGTTTGCATGGGTCGGCGAAAATA
>CAMAWZ010000129.1 GCA_945861995.1 Pseudorhodobacter antarcticus | reverse complement strand
CGTGGCAAGTTGCGGGGTATGGAACAGACCTCACCTTTTCGAATGGCCTTTGGCACAATGCAATTTGGCGGGCGCGCGGATGCGGCGGCGAGCGCGGCGATGTTCGACGCCTGCCTTGGCGCGGGGGTGACGCATTTTGACACCGCGTGCGGGTATAATGGGGGCGCGTCCGAGGAAATTCTGGGCAAGCTTGCCGCGCCGCATGATGGGCGTTTTTATATCGCCACCAAGGTTGGCTATGTGGGCGGGGCGGGCCGTGCGAATATGACGGCGCAGTTTGATAGATCGCGCCGCAGGTTGGGAATGGACGCAGTTGATTTGCTGTATCTGCACAGATACGACCCCGAAACCCCGATGGAAGAAACCTTTGAAACCTTTGCAGATTTTCAATCGCGGGGGCTGATCAGGCATATTGGGCTGTCGAACTTTCCAGCTTGGGCCGTGATGAAGGCGCAAGCGGTGGCGGCGAATATGGGCACGAAAATTGACGCCATTCAGCCGATGTATAACCTTGTCAAACGGCAAGCCGAGGTTGAAATTTTGCCAATGGCCGCCGATCAGGGCATTGCGGTGTATAGCTATTCGCCGCTGGGGGGCGGGCTGCTGACGGGCAAATATGCGGCGGGCGGTGGTGGGCGGTTGGCCGAAGACCCGCGATATAGCGCGCGCTATGCCGCGCCCGCCGCGCATAAGACGGCGGCAGGTTTGGCGCGGCTTGCCCGCGAGGTGGGGATTGATGCCGCCACGTTGGCAGTGGGGTGGGTTACGGCGCGCGGGATTTGTCCGATAGTATCGGCCCGCGATGCGGCGCAGCTTGCCCCATCGCTGGGCGCGCTGAACTTAGTTCTGCCGCCTGATCTTTTGGCGCGTATCACGGCGCTGTCCACCACCCCACCCTCTGCCACAGACCGCAGTGAAGAAGCATGAGCGATGTGCTGATTATTGGCGGCGGGATTGCGGGGATTTCAGCCGCGGCCCGTCTTGCGCCCTATGCCAAAGTGACGCTTTTGGAGGGCGAGGATAGCCTTGCCTATCATGCATCTGGCCGATCTGCTGCGCTGTATGAGCCGCATTATGGCGCGGCCCCTGTGGTGGCGCTGTCGCTGGCATCGGGGGATTACTTTCGCGCCATGCCAAATCTACTGATCCCGCGCGGGTTGATGATTGTGGCAGGGCATGACGCGCGCGCGCAGTTTGAGCATGACTGCGCCGATATGAACCTTGCGCGGATGGATATGGATGCGGCACGCGCCATGGTGCCCATTTTGAACCCCGAAACGGTGGCCCATGTGGGGTATGGGGCCCATGCGTGGGATATTGATACGGATTTGCTGATTGCTGATTTCGCCAAGACGGCGCGCGCGCATGGGGCGCAGATTGTTGCAAAAGCTGGGGTAACAGCGCTGCGGCGCGTCGATGGGCGCTGGCTGGCGGACACGGCGCAGGGCAGTTTTTCGGGCGAGATCGTCATCAACGCGGCTGGCCCTTGGGCGGACGGCGTGGCGCAGATGGCGGGTGTTCAGGCAAAGGGAATAACGCCCATGCGCCGTTCGATGGCCCGTATTCCCGCGCCTGCGGGAATGGATGTGGCGCGCTGGCCTATGGTGTTTGGTGCGGGCGAGGCGTGGTACATGAAGCCTGATGCGGGGGCGCTGATCGTCTCGCCCGCCGAAGAACACCCGATGCCGCCGCATGATGCCTTTGCCGATGACATGGTGCTGGCCGAAGGGCTGGCGCGGTATGAGGCGATGGTGACGGCGCCTGTGACGCGGTTGCTGGCATCGTGGGCGGGGCTGCGCACATTTGCGCCAGATCGCGTGCCTGTGATTGGGGCAGATGCGGGCGAGCCTAGCTTTTTCTGGGCGGCGGGGCTTGGCGGTTATGGTTTTCAAACGGCGGATGCTGCGAGCCGATTGCTGGCAGATTTGGTGATGGGCCGCGCGCCAGATTTTGAGGAAGGGTTGGTTCAGGCCTTGTCGCCTGCGCGGTTTGGGTAAGGCACCGCAGACCTGCGCCGATTAAGGCGCAAATCTGGGGTATCCCTGTATTGTATTACCCATCCATCCGAATGCGGGCGTTTGTCGGATCAAACGGGCTGTCTTCGACCACAACCGCATCCCAAAGTTCGCGGTTCATACGCACTTTCAGCTTGGTTCCCACCTCGGCCAGATCGGGGCGGACATAGCCCAAGCCGATTTGCTTGCCAAAGGCCACGGAGTAGCCGCCCGATGTCAGGCGACCAATTTTGACGCCATCCAGCAGCAGCGCCTCTTTGCCCCACGGGTCGGTGTCTGCGGGGGCGTCAATCAGCAAGGTGCAGCATTTGGAACGGATACCGTGGGCGAGCATTGCAGCCTTGCCTTGGAAATCTTTGTTCAAATCGACGAACCTGTCCAAGGCCGCCTCTAGCGGCGTGGCATCGCGGCCAAGTTCGTTGCCAAAGGCGCGGTAGGATTTTTCCTGCCGCAGCCAGTTTTGCGCCCGCGCGCCGACCAATTTCATGCCGTGCTTTTCGCCCGCCGCCAGCAACTGATCCCAAAGGTTGCGCTGCATCTCGATCGGGTGGTGAAGTTCCCAGCCAAGCTCGCCCGTATAGGCCACGCGAATGGCGTTTACAGGCACCATCCCCAGTTCGATGCGCCGCGCCGATAGCCATGGGAAACGCTTGTTTGACAGGGCCGTTTCAGGCGCAGCATCTTTAATCAGTTCTGCCAAAATCTTGCGGCTGTTTGGGCCAGCAAGAGCGAAGACGCCGTATTGCGTGGTCACATTCTGGATCTCGATATAGCCAAACTTGGGGGCCATATCTTCTGCGCATTTGCGCAGATAATCGCCATCGTAATCCGTCCAAGCCCCTGCGGAGACAAGGTAATATTCGTTTTCGGCGTGGCGTACGATGGTGTATTCGGTGCGCGTGGTGCCCGTAGGGGTAAGCGCATAGGTCAGGTTGATACGGCCCACTTTTGGCAAGGTGTTACACGTGAACCAATCAAGAAAAGCCGTGGCCCCCGGCCCGCGCACGGCGTGTTTGGTAAAGGCGGTGGCGTCAATTAAACCCGCAGTTTCGCGGATGGCCTTTGCCTCGTCCACCGCGTATTGCCACCAACCGCCACGGCGGAAGCTGCGGGTGTGATGGTCGAAATCTTCGGGTGCGTTCAGGGGGCCGTAATAGATCGGGCGCTCCCACCCGTTGACCTGACCAAACTGCGCGCCCAAAGCTTTTTGGCGGTCATAGACAGGGGCCGTGCGCAGGGGGCGGGCGGCTTCGCGTTCTTCGTCAGGGTGGTGCAGAATGAAGACGTGGTCATAGCATTCTTCATTCTTGCGCGCGGCGTATTCGGTGGTCATCCAGCCGCCAAAACGACGCGGGTCAAGCGATGCCATATCAATTTCCGCTTCGCCTACAGTCATCAGTTGCGCAAGGTAGTGGCCCGTGCCGCCCGCGGCAGTGATGCCAAAACTAAAGCCCTCGGCCAGCCACATATTGCGCAGGCCTGGGGCTGGGCCAACCAGCGGGTTGCCATCGGGGGTATAGCAGATGGGGCCGTTGAAATCATCCTTCAGGCCCACTGTTTCAGATGACGGAAGGCGGTGAATCATCGACATATATTCCGCCTCGATCCGTTCTAGATCCAACGGGAACAGATCGGCGCGGAAGGATGGGGGAACGTCATACAAGAACCGCGCGGGGGCGTTTTTCTCGTACGGGCCAAGAATCCAGCCGCCGCGTTCTTCGCGGACATACCATTTTGCATCGGCGTCGCGCAGAACGGGGTGCTGATCGTTGGTTTTGCGCCATTCCACCAACGCGGGGTCTGGTTCGGTCACGATATACTGATGTTCGACAGGGATGGCGGGGGTTTTGATGCCCAAAAGCCGCGCCGTGCGCTGTGCATGGTTGCCTGTGGCAGTGACAACATGTTCGGCGTGAATTTCGAATTTCTCTTCCGCAGGAAGCAGGTTGCCGCCCTGCTCGTGCATACGTGTGCAGGACACGATCCACTCGCTGCCCGTCCAGCGGTAGGCATCGACTTGGATCTTACGCTCGAACGTTGCGCCCAGTTGCCGCGCGCCTTTGGCCATGGCTTGGGTCACATCGGCGGGGTTGATATAGCCGTCTTGGGGGTGAAACAGCGCGCCGACCAAATCTTCGGTACGCACCAATGGCCAGCGATCTTTGATCTGCGCGGGCGTCAGAAATTCGTGATAGACCCCCGCCGTTTCGGCGACGGATGAATACAGCATGTATTCGTCCATCCGTTCGGCCCGCTGCGCCATGCGCAGGTTGCCCACAACGTAAAAGCCGGGGTTCAGGCCCGTTTCCGCCTCAAGCCCTTTGTAGAAATCGACTGAATATTTATGGATATGGGTGGTGGCATAGCCCATGTTGAACAGGGGCAATAGGCCCGCAGCGTGCCAAGTGGAGCCTGCGGTCAACTCGTCGCGTTCGACCAGCATCGTATCCCAGCCTGCCTTGGCCAGATGATAGGCAATCCCTGTGCCCACTGCCCCGCCACCGACGACCAATGCTTTGACATGCGTTTTCATGGGAACTCTCCGAAATAGGGCCTCAAATTGGCTTTTCCCCGTTCTGCCGCAAGCGGGGGCAAGGGGGCAAGGGGGGGCCGACCTTTGACGGCGAAAAACGACATATGGCTTATTTGCGGCATGGCTGCGCCCAATTTTGGTTGGCCGTGACCTTGTTTTTACCGCGCATCTTGCCGTTGGTTAGACCTTTATGGCGCTGCGGATAGGATACAGGCGGCTGCAACACCCTTTTCACGCGTCACCGCGTGATGGTGTGTCTGTTAAGGCGCACAATATGCCAGATTTCGCGCGCACCATTTTGGCGCAGGGTTATCATCTAAAGCCTTCTTAGGGCGCTTTGTGCCCTGTCGATCCTATCCCAATGCTGATCTGTGCGAACAGCGGTCACACTGTATCAGCTTTGGGGGCGGGTCTTTTTGGGGTCGTAATGCGATAAGGGCACGATCACGGCTGGAAGCCGCTTTTGCTGACCGTCAAGTTTGCCGACCTCTAGCGCGGTGCCTGCCGCCGCATGGGCCACATCCACCCGCGCAAGGGCGATGTTCTTGCCCACAAGCGGCGAGCGCATGGACGATGTCACAACCCCGACCTGCGCGCGGCCCAAATGCACAGTGTCGCCATGGCCGACATCGACATTGGCGTCGATGTCTAGCCCCACGAATTTGTGCAAGGGGTTTTCCTTGCGGCGGATCAGCGCCTCGCGCCCGATGAAATCATCCGTCTTTGTTTTTAGCGGCACGGTAAACCCGATGCCTGCCTCGAACGGGTCGGTCTGATCGGAAAAATCATAGCCCGCAAAGATCAGCCCTGCCTCGATTCGCACCATATCAAGGGCGGCAAGGCCCATCGGCTTTAGCCCCAGATCGCCGCCATTGGCCCAGACGGCATCATAGACCGCCGCACCATCCTTGGGATGGCAAAAGATTTCAAAGCCAAGTTCCCCCGTATAGCCCGTGCGCGACACAACCACAGGCGCGCCTGTTGGCCCGCCGACGCGGCCCACCGTCAGGCGGAACCAGCCCAATTCTTCGATGCTGGGCTGGTGCGGCGCAGTCCAAATCATGCGCTTGATAATCTCGCGCGAGTTTGGCCCCTGAACGGCCAGATTGTGCATCTGGTCTGTCGAGGAGCGCACCATAACCTTTAGCCCCAGTTTTTCGGCCTGCTCGCGCAGCCAAACCCCTGAATAATCATCCCCGCCAATCCAGCGGAACTGATCGCGGCCCAGACGGAACACCGTGCCGTCATCAATCATTCCGCCGTGTTCGTAGCACATGGCCGAATAAACCACCTGCCCCACCGATAGTTTCTTCATGTCGCGCGTCAGGCACCATTGCATCAGCGCCTCGGCATCTGGGCCAGTGACTTCGAATTTGCGCAGGGGCGACAGGTCTAGAACCACGGCCTTTTCGCGGCAGGCCCAGTATTCTTCGATTGCGCCATTGGCGGAATAGACGCTGGGCAGCCAATAGCCTTTGTATTCCACAACGTTGCGGGTCTTGGCAGAAATAGGCGCGTGAAAGGCGGTTTCTTTGGTCATCTTCGGCTCTGTCTCCGGCGTGGGGCGATAGGCGATGGAACGGCTGAACTTTTCGGCGCCCGAATAAGTGCGCACATGAATGTCGGACAAATACCACCCATTCGCGGGCGAGGTATCATCGGGGCAGGCGGAATTGACGCAGACAAGATCCGTCAGCGCCCGCATCAGGACGAAGTCGCCGGGACGCGACCATGGCTCGTCCGATATCAGCACGCCATGGGCATCGATATTGGTGTTAAAGAACAGATTGACCGCCATCCAACCGGGGCGGGCATCAACCCCGTGCTGCGCCAAAGCGCCGTTGAAATTGTCCGAACAGTTGGCGTGGCCCGGATAGCCGATGTCGTCATAGTATTTCGACGCGCAGGCCATGGCAAAAGCATCATGTCGGCCCACGGTGTCTTGCACCACCTCGACCAAGGGAACCCAGTCTTGATCAAAGTATTTGGAATGCAGGCCCGGCATGGAATAGGCATGGCCCATCAGCGTGCGCGAGGTGGTGACATCCAGCGCGTGCGCAGTGCCCTTGTCCAACTTGCGGGCGTCAAAGCATTGAAAATCGGTGCATT
>CAMAWZ010000128.1 GCA_945861995.1 Pseudorhodobacter antarcticus | reverse complement strand
GAACCACACCAAAAGCGGCAACAGCAAAATCGCATCTGCACCCGCCAACATGATTCCAGCGCCGATTAGGGAGGTGGAGGCAAAGGCCACCGCATCAAAAGTATCAAAAACCACTTCGCCAGCCGCAGGGGGGGTCTGCATAATGCGGTTGGCAATGCGCCCCGCGAAATCTGATTCGAACCAGCCCACGGGCTGGCGCAGCACATGGGCATGGGCGCGATACCGCATCATCGAGGTGAAATTTGGCAAAATCGTATTGTGCAACAGCGCCACGCCCACAGCGCCAATCATCGGCTTGGCCAGCAAAACCGCCAGCCCCACGATCAGTATTTCGCGGCCATAATCGGCCCAAATTTGCGCGGGCTGGCTGACCGCCAGTACATCAACAATTCGCCCCATGTACCAAATCAACGCCACCTCAAGAATGGCGTTCAGCGCAGAAATAACGCCCGTCACGAGAAAGATCTTATGAAACGGGCGCACATATTCGGCCAAGAACGGCCAAAGCCGTGTTGGCGGCGTGTCACTGGTTGGATAGGGTTGATAAGGGTCGATCAACCCCTCGAAAAATTTGAACATTTAGGTGCGCTCCTGCACGTCAACATATATCGCAGGGTGAGCAAAGGGAAAGGGCGGTTAGACTAGGTCTTGCTTGCCCGCGCGCAAATCACTGGCCAGCCAGCGCTGGGTTGCAGCGCGCAGTGCGCGCCCAAGATCGGGGCCTGACAGGCGCGGCATGAAATCTGCGGCAGTCACTGGGCAAGTAGCGCCCGCGCCCCGCTGAATTTCAACATGCCAGTTCTGCGGCAGGCCCTGCCCCATCAGTGCCGCACGGGCGACAATGATATCGGTCGCCAATTCCAACCCATGCCGCCAGCCCAGCGCGGCTGCGGTAAGATTGCTGCCAAGTTCGCCGCGAATAGTGTCTAACATAGCCGTTTCGGCCCGCGACAGCCGCAGACCTGCCCCCACATCATGCCCGCCCATCAGGGAAAGCCGCGCGATAAACCCGCGTGGATGACCATCTTCCAAATGCACCAAAGGCGCGATAAACCGCGCTTCCGCCCCTGCCAAAACCCGCGCCAAAACGCCCGTCTGCGCCATAACGGCCAAAGCGGGGGCAGGATCGGCTGCGGCCAACAGCTTGCGCATTTCTTGGCCGACACGTTCGCGCGAAAGGGTATCAACCCCGTCTAAATGATCAGCGCAGGCGGCCAGCGTTTCGGCGTCAAACCCTGCGCTTGCGTCGCCATAAATGGCACTAAATCGAAAGAATCGCAGAATACGCAGGTAATCTTCGCGTATCCGCGCGCGCGCGTCACCGACAAAGCGCACGCGGCGGGCGGCTATATCGGGCAAACCGCCCAGCGGATCAATCACCGTGCCATCGGCAGCGATATACAGGGCATTGATGGTAAAATCCCGTCGCGCGGCATCTTGCGCCACGTCATCTGCGAATTGCACCACCGCATGACGGCCATCCGTGGAGATATCTCGGCGAAACGTCGTAATCTCATACGCGCGCTGCGGTGTCACCACCGTTATCGTGCCATGATCTATGCCCGTCGGAATGGCCCGAAACCCTAGACTAACCGCGGCGTTAGTGACAGTTTTGGGCACGGCAGCCGTCGCCAGATCCACATCCGAAATCGCCCGCCCCATCAACGCATTGCGCACGCATCCGCCCACGGCCAAGGTTTGAAAGCCCGCGCCGTTTAGCGCAGCCATCAGGCGTTGCAACCCGCTTTCATTCAACCAATCTGCCGCGATTTTCATGGGTTCAGCCTTTGCGCCAACCCAAACAGCACCCGCGCCGTCGCCCCCCAAATATAATAGGGGCCGTAGGGCACAGTATAAAAATAGCGTGGCTGACCCTGCCAAGTGCGCTGTTCGATCCGAAAATTTTGGGGCCTGCGCAAAAAGGCCAGCGGCACAGAAAACACTTCAGCCACTTCGGCGCGCTCAAGCGTAAACGGCGGCGGCGCGTTTAAAATGCCTATGAAAGGTGTCATCCTAAACCCCGTGACCGTTTCATGGGCAGGCAGCGCGCCCAGCACCTGCACATGGGCAGGCGGCAGGCCGATTTCTTCAAACGCCTCGCGCAAGGCGGCATCTTGCGGCGTCTCGCCCGCGTCGACCTTGCCACCCGGAAAGGCGATTTGCCCTGGATGGTGTTTCAGATGCGACGCGCGTTTGGTCAGCACAACGCGCCCCTCCATAACAGGGATCAGCACCGCCGCAGGGCGCAGGGGGCGGGCAGATTTGGCAACATGGCCGTTCAGATCAAAATCAGACGAACCCGCAGTTGGGCGGGCAAGCGCCGCGATCAGATCTGAAACATCATCCCGCATCCGCTGCCTTTGCTGCCTCGAACCCCAAGGTTTTGGGATCAAATTCGTAATGTTTACCGCAAAATTGGCAATCGGCAGTGACCACACCTTCGGGGGTGGTCATGGTCGCGATATCTTTGGCCGAATAAATCGACATAGCCTGCACGACCTTTTCAGGCCCACAAGAACAGCCAAACTGCACGGGCTGCGCTTCAAACACGCGCGGTTCTTCTGCGTGAAACAGCCGCAGCAATAGGTCAGTTGGCGTGACCGATGGGCCGATAAGTTCGATTTCCTCAACCGTATCAAGCAGGATATTCGCGCGGTTCCAGTTTTCCGCCTCGGCCCCTGCTAGAATATCGGCGTGTGACAAAAGCCCGTCATCGCCGCTGCCTGCCTCGGCAGCAACACTGCCTCCAACAGCGGGCATATGTTGCAGCATCACGCCCCCCGCCCGCCACGATTGCGGCGCGCTTGGGGTTTGGCTTTTGCCAAAGGTCAGGGCAAAGCGGGTGGGAATTTGTTCTGATTGCGCAAAATAGGTCTGCGCGCAATCGGACAGCGATTTGCCCGAAATAGGGGTAAAGCCTTGATAAGGCTGCATATCATCGCCCTGATGGATCATCACCGCAAAATAGCCCTTGCCGATTTGGCTGAAGGGGGCCGCATCATAATCCAGCGTGTCCTTGTTATAGCTGGCATAGGCCCGAATGCGGGCAGGCTGACCATCATCTTCGGGGCCGTAATAATCGGTTGCAATCAGCCGCGCGGGGCCGTTGCCCCGAATTTGCAGGCTTAGCCTCCAACGCAATTTCACCGATTGGCCGATAAGTGCCGTCAAAATAGCAGCTTCGGCCACCAGCGCCTCGATCACGGGCGGATAGTTGTGCTGCGCCAGCACATTTTCCAACACCCCATCCAACCGCGCAACGCGGCCGCGAATAAGAGGCAAGTCCAGTTGAAAGGGAAGAACCGTATCATCCCACGCGATCTGCGAGCCCGTTGTCATTGGTATTTCCTATTGCCGCCAAACTTGGCATAAAACGCTATATATAGGGCAAGGCGCGCAGCACCAAGGGGGCAGTGTGGTGAAAAGTTTTGGCATCAAAAGATATGGGCAAAGCCCTGTGGCGGGCCAAACCTATCGCCGCCGCGCGGGGGTTTACGCCGTGCTGTTTGATGGCGCGTCAGTGCTGCTGACCCATCAGCGCGAACCAAGCCCCGAATACCAACTGCCTGGCGGCGGGATTGACCCTGGCGAAGCACCGATTGCCGCCCTGCACCGCGAAGTGATGGAGGAAACGGGCTGGCATATCAGCAGCCCTCGCTGGATTGGCACCTATCGCAGGTTTACCTTTATGCCTGAATACAACCTTTATGCCGAAAAGATTTGCAGCATTTTTCTGGCCCGCCCCATCCAGCGCCTTGGCCCGCCTACCGAAGCTGGGCATACCGCAGTTTGGGCCAGCCCCAAGGCAGCGATGCAAGTTTTGGCCAACGACGGCGACCGCGATATGCTGATCAAGGCGTTGTTTTAGGTGCATAATCGAGCACAACGGCAGAAACGTCATCGTCAAAATCCGCGCCTGCACGGTGGGTTTGCAAATCCCAAACCAAAGCTTCAAGCAGGTCTAGACCCATCATTTTTGCGTTAAATTGCAAAATCTTAACCAAGCCTTCTTGCCCGATCTCTTGCCCGCGCGCATCACAACATTCGGTCACACCATCAGATGTGATGATCAGCCGATCGCCTGCGCCAAGGATAAACGCCACCTCGTCAAACATCGCATTCGCGATCAGACCAATGGGCAAGCCCCCGTCGCCCAGTTCCTGCACCTCGCCCGTGGCGCGCAGCAAAACAGGGTGGGGATGGCCCGCCTGCACCAGCTTGCCTGCCCCAGAGTTCAGATCAATTTCCGCGTAAGCAAAGGTGAAATACTGATCAACTTGCCAATCCTCTAGCAGCAATTCGTTCAGCCTGCGCGCGACAATCGATGGCGGCCACGCATCACCCCCGCCATCAGGCGATTTGCGCAACGCGATATTTTGGTCGGGCGAACTGCCCGTAAACAGCCCAGCCAATCGCGCGGTCATCATCGCCGAAGCAACGCCGTGCCCTGAAACATCCACCGCAAACACGGCAATCCGCGCCGCATCAATTGCAAAACTGCCCACCAAATCGCCGCCGACATGGCCCGAAGGCCGCAATACGACAGATACTTTTCCAGCCCCGTAATCGCGCTGCCTATCACGGACAAGGGCAAGTTGCAGCTTACGCGCCTCGATCAAATCGCGATCCAGCGAATCATACACCTTTTGCAATTGCGACAAGGTGCTACTGACCAAAGTGTTTTTCTCATGCAGTTCTTCCTGCATGTGCAAAATCCGTTCGCCCGCGCGCAAACGGGCGCACAGTTCTTCGGACGTGACGGGTTTTGTCAGATAATCATCCGCCCCGCTTTCCAAGCCTTTGGCAATTTCGGCCTTTTCCGATTTTGAGGTGAGCAGCACGAAGTAACCGTAGTTTTCCTGCTGCAACGCACGAAAATTGCGGCAAAAGGTGACGCCATCCATTTCAGGCATCACCCAATCTGACAGGATTATATCAAAGCTGTTTTTGCGACACAGCGATAGGGCCGCCTGACCAGACTGCGCCTCTGTCACCTCATAGCCCCAGCGTGACAACTGCAATCGCAGCGCAGTGCGCTGCGCGCGCGAATCATCGACGACCAGCACTTTGCGGGGCGAAAATGCGCTAGACGTGGCGGCAGCGCTGGCAAAAGTGGCGGAATACTCGGTCAATTATTGCTCCTTTCCTTACTTTTGCCAGCAATTCTTTAACGCAGGATGAAAGATAAAATTCATTGGATTCTTTGTAGAAACACTGATGAATTATTAACCCAAACCGCCCAAAATGGCTGAACTTGGCGGGGGGAATGGGCGGGGTGAACATGATTGATTGGGATCGCGTGCGCGAATTGCAGGATGAAATCGGCCAAGACGAATTTGCCGAAGTCGTCACGATGTTTTTAGACGAGGCAGATGAAGTGCTGGCGCGAATCAGCCCTGCTGGCGGGGCGGCCTTGCTGCGGGATGACTGCCATTTTCTAAAAGGTGCGGCGCTGAACCTTGGCTTTGCCAGCTTTGCCGACCTGTGCCAAAACGCCGAGCGTCACGCCAATGAAGGTGACTGCGCCATCGATTTGATCGAAATGCGCAAATGCTATCACGCCTCGCGCGAGGCGCTTATTATGGGCTTGTCCGATTTGGCTGCTTAAATCAAAAACTCGGCCAGAATCTCATCATTCGTGATATCGCGATACCTGAAATTGGCGGCATCCAACTGCCCCGTCAGCGCTGCAAAGTTGCTTGCAGACTTGGTTTCAAGGCCAATCAGAACAGACCCAAAATTTCGCGCCGATTTCTTCAAATACTCGAACCGCGCGATGTCATCGTCAGGGCCAAGCATATTTAGAAATTCCTTCAGCGCGCCAGGGCGCTGGGGCATACGCAAGATGAAATACTTCTTCAGCCCAGCATAGCGCTGCGCACGCTCTTTCACTTCGGGCAGGCGTTCAAAATCAAAATTCCCACCCGACGTCACGCAAACCACGCATTTGCCGCGCAGACTTTCGCCCAAAACGTCCAAAACATCAACCGAAAGCGCGCCGGCAGGTTCCAGCACAATGCCTTCGACATTCAGCATCTTTAACATCGTCACGCAAATGCGGTCTTCGGGGGCAAGCAGCACTTGACCCGCCTGCGCCCATTTCAAACATTCAAAGGTTTTGTCCCCCATCCGCGCGACCGCCGCGCCATCGACAAAACTGTTCACCGATGCCAGCCGTTCTGGCCGCCCCGCCGCAAGCGCCGCCGTCAGGCTGGCCCCGCCCACAGGTTCCACAAAGATATACTGCGTTTGCGGTGCAACTTCGCGCATATAACGGGTGATCCCCGCCGAAAGCCCGCCGCCGCCCACGGGCAAAATCACCAAATCAGGCGCGCGGCCAAGTTGTTCCAAAATCTCAACGGCCACGCTGGCTTGGCCTTCTATCACATCATCATCGTCAAAGGGTGATAGGAAATATGCGGCCTTTTGGGCGCAATAGGCTTGGGCCGCCGATAGGGTCTGGTCAAAATAATCGCCCGTCAGCACGATTTGCACGCACTCACCCCCAAAAGCGCGGGTTTTATCTATTTTCTGCTGCGGTGTGGTGACGGGCATGAAAATCACCCCCTCTACCCCGAAATGGGCGCAGGCAAAAGCCACGCCTTGGGCATGATTTCCCGCACTGGCGCACACGAACGTCCGCTGATCGGGCTGGTTGGCGCGCACCTTGCGCATCGCGGTAAACGCCCCGCGCAGTTTATAGCTGCGCA
>CAMAWZ010000127.1 GCA_945861995.1 Pseudorhodobacter antarcticus | reverse complement strand
TTTCAAATATTGTTCGGCAATTTTGGCCAACGGCTCGTTCAGGATCGACACGCGGTGCCATTCGGTACGTTCTTTACGCTCGCCACTGGCTTTGTCGCGCCACGTCTCAGACGTGGCTATATTCAGGTTCACCACCTTGCCGCCGTTTTGAAAGCTGCGCACTTCGGGATCGCGGCCCAGATTGCCAACGATGATCACCTTATTGACGGACCCTGCCATGAGATTCTCCCTGTTACCGATCAATTTGCGCAGATTGCACGGGTTTGGTTAACAAAACGTTCGCAAACTATAACCAGCATCAGCGCGCGCAGCAACCTATCTGGGGCGGCTTGCGCCCCGCTTTCGCGCAAATCTTTGCCAAATTTGCGCAAGATATGGTAGTCCCCCTAGAATGTTAGGCGATATCCCCTATGGTGGCCCGCAGCGCTGCCGCGCATGGGGGATGACGTGACGCAAAGCAAATTTCTGATTTGTGCCATTGCGCTGTGCGCAGGGTTTACCTTGCCTTTAGCGTCCTATGCCCAAGGGTTGAACCTGAGCGGGTCTAATCGCAACCGCGCGTCCATTTTGCAATCGCAGATGGCGCTGCTGGATGGACGCCTGGCCAATCAATACGAAGGGTCAAGCAGACTGCGCCCTGATGCGGTGCTGGCCAAGGCCACCGATGGGCCCTTGCCCAGTTTTCGCGGCACCTATCGCGGCGAGTATCTAGAAGTCGCTCGTGAGGCGGCGCGCGCGCATGATGTGCCAGAGGATTTGTTCTTGCGACTGGTTCAGCGCGAATCCGGGTGGAACCCATCGGCGGTGTCGCACAAAGGGGCGACAGGGCTGGCGCAGCTGATGCCGGGCACTGCCGATTTGCTGGGCGTGGACATTGCCGATCCGTTCCAAAACCTGCGGGGCGGGGCGCGGTATTTGCGCATGATGTACGACAAATTCGGCAGTTGGCGGCTGGCGCTGGCGGCCTATAACGCGGGCCCCGGCGCTGTGGAAGAGCATGGCGGCATCCCGCCTTTTACAGAAACTGAAAACTACGTTCGCGCCATAATGGGCTGACAAAACCGTGTCTGGTTTCGTCTGTTTTGCGTATGGTTTTCGTCCCGACATCGTCCCTACAAAAGGCGCGCGCGCACTTAACCCTGCGGCAAGGTTAAGGGGCGATCCAATTGGCGCCAAGGGTGCGATTAAATCGCAACCCGCTCGCCCAATTCGACCACACGGTCGCGCGGCAGATAGTAGTAATCGGACGGATCGGCGGAAAAGCGGCTGAGCAGCGCGTAAAGGCGGTTCAGCGCGCGATCTGCGCCAAAGGTGCCCGTGACCACGGGGCGTTTGCGCCCCAAAAAGAAGGTCGAGCGCATCACATCAAACTTGAGCCCCACTTTACGCGCATGAATCATCGCCGCCGACACGTTGGGCGTTTCCATAAACCCAAAGCGCAGCGTCAGGCGCGAGAAGCGCGGCGACAGCATTTCATAGGTTGCGCGCTCGTCCTCGTTCGCGGTGGGGGTACGCAGGGTTTCGATGGTGAGTAAGATATTTTCTTCGTGCAAAACACGGTTGTGCTTTAGGTTGTGCAGCAGCGCTGTTGGCGCAACATCTGGGTCTGGCGACAAAAAGAACGCCGTCCCATTCACCACATGCACCGAAGATTTGCCCATAGATTTGACAAAGCTTTCCAAGCTGATCTGCTGGCGGTGCTGTTTGCGCATCACCGCCTGAGTGCCGCGCCACCATGCCCACATCATGGTGCTTAGAACCAAGGCCACCAGCAGCGGAACATAACCGCCGTCGGCCACTTTGGCGAGGTTGGACACCAAGAAGATACTCTCGATAACGAAAATCGGGCCAATGGCCAGCATGGCCCAAAACAACGGCAGCGTGCGTGAGGCGACAAGATAGATCAGCGCCAAAATCGTGGTGACAATCATGGTTCCCGTTACGGCAATGCCGTAAGCCGAGGCAAGACCTGACGAGTTTTCAAACCGCATCACCAGCCACAACACGCCAAACAACATCGCCCAATTCAGCGCGCCAATATAGATCTGCCCGCTTTGGTTGGCCGATGTGTGGCGAATGGCAAGGCGCGGCAGCAGGCCCAGTTGAATGGCCGCGCGCCCCATAGAAAAGGCCCCCGAAATCACCGCTTGGCTGGCAATCACGGTAGCCGCTGTGGCCAAGGCCACCAAGAAAGGCAACAGTTCGGGCGGACATAGGGCGAAAAAGACATTCTCGGCCATTTCGGGCTGCGCCAAAACCAACGCGCCTTGGCCAAGGTAATTGAGCACGAGCGCAGGAAACACCAGTGCAAACCATGCCAGCATGATGGGGCGGCGGCCAAAATGGCCCAAATCTGCATAAAGCGCCTCGGCCCCCGTGACGGCCAGAAACACTGCGCCCAAAATCAGCAGGGCAACGTTGTGGTGTTCTAACAGGAATTGCACCCCGTAAATTGGGTTAAAGGCCACCAGAACGGACGGATTGGCGACAATGTTCCAAACGCCTAACGCCCCCAAGGCCAAAAACCACAGCGCCGTGATGGGTCCAAAAAGGCCCGCAATTTTGCCAGTGCCACTGCGCTGCACGGCAAAGAGCGCAACCAAAATACCAATGGTCGTTGGCACAACCCATTCTTCCAAGGTGGGGGCGATTAGAACTGCGCCCTCCACGGCGGACAGCACAGAAATGGCGGGGGTGATGATGGCATCGCCAAAGAACAGCGCCGCGCCAAGGATAGCCAAGATCAAAATTGGCACAGACCTGCGCCCAACGGCCAGCCGCACCATTGTATAAAGGGCCAAAATGCCCCCTTCGCCACGGTTATCAACCCGCAGCAGGAACAGCACGTATTTCATGGTAACAATCAGGATCAGCGCCCAAATCAGCAGGGACAAAATGCCCAAAACAGATGGGGTATCAATTGTGCCGTGTTCGGACACCGCTTTTAGCGATTCTCGAAAGGCGTAAATGGGCGAGGTGCCGATATCGCCATAGACCACGCCGACAGCCCCAATTGTAAGGGCGGCGAAGGACGCTTGATGCGCGCTGGCAGGGGGGGGCGCATCGTCTTCGCGCAGGACTTCGGCGATATCAATCTGCGCATCAGCGTCAGATGTGGATCCATTGGCCAAAGATTTGGCTGGCTTGGGCGTTGTGTTTTTTGACATGGTGGGACTTGTGCGCAGCACACGGCGGCAGCGATGGAAATGCATTGCCGTGGCAGAGGCGAACATTTGCTCCAATGGTTACCGCGCGAGTCGGCGGCGATAGGTAACCATACACTTTGGCGTGATCTGCCGCAATGCAGCAAATGCAGACCAGATTAGGCCATTTTTATCACAGGCCCCATCTTGGCTAAGATTTTGTTATATATGTGATATTTGATCTGGTTCCCGCCTGTCATCGTGCGCAGCGGCGGCGATTGCGTATCGCACAAGCCCCCCGCAACTTGGGTTTTCCAGCGGCAGCGCGTTTTTAGCGGACAGCCAAGCTGCGGGTTAACGGTGGATGTCACATCGCCTTGCAGCACGATCCGCTTGCGCGTGAGCTTTGGGCCCGCAACGGGCTAGGCTGGTAGCAGCGCCTCGGAATAGGGGGCAGGGCGGCTGGAGCACCAGATCGGCCCTGCCCATGTTCACCACATGGCCAGTCAAACGCACGATGGGCAGATCGTGCAAGATAAACAAAAGCGCGGCTTAAGCGATTATTTGGCGCGTTTGGCGGTGATTTCGTCCAGCCAGCTTTCCCGCAATTCGGGCACCGACTGTAGCAGCTTTTCGGTATAGGGGTGGAACGGCGGTTTGAAGATGTCACCCGTGGGGCCACTGGCAACGACTTGTCCAGACAGCAGCACAGTGGTGCGATGCGCGATACGGCGCACAATGCCCAAATCATGTGTGATCACCAGATAGGACAGGCCCAAGTCATCTTGCAGCTTTTGCAGCAGCTTCAAAATCTCATCCGCGACAAGCTGATCCAGCGCCGAAGTCGGCTCGTCGCAGATGATCAGCGACGGCTCTGCCGCCAGTGCCCGCGCAATACAAATGCGCTGCTTTTGCCCCCCTGATAGGGCCGTCGATTTGCGGTCGATATAGTCGGCGGGCAGGCCCACTTGGGCCAAAAGTTCCAGCGTGCGGGCGCGCACGGCTTGTTTGCTGCGGTTGAAGTACAGCGCAATGGGGCGGCCAATGATTTCGCCCACAGTATGGCGCGGATTAAGGGCGACATCGGGCTGTTGGTAGATCAGTTGGATCTTGCGCAAATCTTCGCGGCTGCGCTGCTTTAATTCGCCACGCAGGGCGTCGCCCAAAAAGGTAATTGATCCAGATGTGGGCGGGGTAAGCCCAACCATCACGCGCGCAAGCGATGTTTTGCCCGAGCCAGATTCCCCCACAATTGCCACGGTTTCGCCCTTGGCCACGGTGATGGACACATCATTAAGCACCCGAAAGTCACCGTAATGCGCGGTGATGTGGGATGCATCCAAAATCACCTCGAGGCCCGATTTCAAAGAGCGTTCCTGAAACACGTCAGAGCTTTGGCGGTCTTCGACCAGATCTTTGGTATAAGGTTGTTGGGGCGCGTGCAAAATCCGCGCTGTTGTATCCATTTCCACCAGCTTGCCATGACGCAGCACCATAATGCGGTCGGCAATTTGCGCCACAACGGCCAGATCATGGGTGATGTAAAGCGCTGCAATTTTGTAATCGCGGATCAGGCTTTTTATCAAAACCAGCACTTCGATTTGCGTTGTCACGTCCAGCGCGGTGGTCGGCTCGTCAAAGACAACGATGTCGGGACGCGCCGAGATTGCCATGATCGCCATCGCGCGTTGCAATTGCCCGCCTGACACTTGGTGCGGATAGCGCGCACCGAAGGTTTCAGGATTTGGAAGTTCTAACGTGCGAAACATCTCGATGGCCCAAGCTTCGGCCTCGGCGCGGGTGCGCACGCCGTGATGCACGGGCATTTCGCAAACTTGATCCATGATGCAATGGGCGGGGTTGAACGAGGCGGCGGCCGATTGCGCCACATAGGCAATGCGGCGCCCACGAAACTGCGCGCGGCCCTCGGCGGTCAGGTCTTGGATCGTCACGCCGTCAATTACCACGCGGCCTTGGGTGATTTTGCATCCACCGCGCGCATAGCCCATTGCGGCCAAGCCAATGGTCGATTTGCCCGCGCCAGATTCGCCAATGAGCCCCAAGACTTCGCCCGGCATCAAGGTGATATTGGCGTTATCGACCAGCACATTGCCTGCCAGATTTTCAACGCGCAGGCCGTGGATTTCTAAAATTGTAGCGGTCATTCTACATCTCCGCCGAAGCGCCAGAGGGGCGTGCATTGATCGACAAAATCCAATCCACAATCATATTGACGCTAATTGTTGTCAGGGCAATGGCAAGGGCAGGCCAGAGGGGCGCTGGAATACCAAAGGCAATCGAACGCCCGTTTTCGCGCACCATCCCGCCCCAATCGGCAAAGGGCGGCTGAATGCCAAGGCCCAAAAAGCTAAGCCCCGCCACAAACAAAAAGTTAAAGCAAAACCGCAGGCCAAATTCTGCGATCATCGGCGGCAAAGCATTGGGCAGCACTTCGCGGCGCATAATCCACCATAGCCCTTCGCCGCGCAGGCGTGCCACCTCGACAAACTCGGTCACCACGATGTTGACAGCAATCGAACGGGCCAAACGGAACACGCGAAAACTATCCAAGACCCCAATTGTGATAATCAGAGTTACGAGGCTAGAGCCAAGCATCGACAAGATCATCAGGGCGAAAACCAAAATCGGGATGGACAGCATCAAATCAACGAAACGCGATAAAACCTGATCTACGGTTTTGCCTGCAACTGCCGCCAACAGCCCCATGGTCACGCCAATCACAAATGAAAGCAGCGTGCAGGCCGCAGCCACGCCAAGCGTCATGCGCGCGCCGTAAATGATGCGCGACAGCATATCGCGCCCGATGTTGTCAGTGCCAAGCCAGAATTCCGGCGAAGACCCAATCCATGTTTTTCCGACCGACTCTGCCTCGCCGTAAGGGGCGATAACGGGGGCAAAAACGGCGCAGATGATGAAAAACAGCAAAATCACCATGCCAATTTTTGCAGATATTGGCGGATTTCTAAGGGAGTTTTGAATAGCCATATCTCTCTCTAGCGTGGGTGCCGAAGGCGTGGATTTACAAGAATTGCCAGAACATCGGCCACTGTGTTGAGCAGAACAAAGGCACCACCAAAGACCAAAGCACAGGCTTGGATCACGGGCAAATCGCGCTTTGAGACGCCATCAACCATATATTGGCCCACCCCAGGGTAGACAAAAACCACTTCAATCACCACAACGCCCACAATCAAATAGGCCAAATTCAAGGCCACAACCGAAATGATGGGCGCGGCCGCATTGGGCAAAGCGTGGCGCAAAATCACGCGGCGGCGCGGCAGGCCCTTAAGAAAGGCCATTTCGATATAGGGCTGTGACATGATGGCCAAGACCGATGCACGTGTCATGCGCAGCATATGCGCCATCACCAGCAAGGTTAAAGTAATGGCGGGCAAGGCCACAACGTAGACTTTCTCCCAAAAGCCCATATCTGCGTAAACAGTGGACAGCGACGGGAACCAGCCCAAATTGGTGGCAAAAACCAAAATCAGAATATAGGCGATGAAAAACTCGGGCACAGAAATGGCACCCAATGTCAAAACATTCGCGGCGCGGTCGATCCATTTACCTTCGTTGATCGCCGAGACCACACCCAGAACGATGGCCATCGGAACAGCAATTGCGGCGGCATAGCCTGCCAAGAACAATGTGTTGCTAAGCCTTGGGGTTAAGGTTTCGATCACATCGCGTTTGTTGGTCATAGCCACGCCCAAATCGCCCTGCATGGCATTGGTCAGCCATTCACGGTAGCGCA
>CAMAWZ010000126.1 GCA_945861995.1 Pseudorhodobacter antarcticus | reverse complement strand
GATCTGCGGCACTGACAGCCCCCCAATCGTGGCCGCAATTGCCCGCGCCTTGGCCAGTCGTCTGCCCAATCTGACCCAAGTCACCATCCAAGGCGCGCAGCATATGGCCCCGATCACGCATCCCAAACAGGTCGCTGCGGCTATGACGGCATTTTGGGCGCAGAATTAAAGAATGCTGCTGATTTAAGTCGCATCTTTCCTATCGGAAACAGCCAAGGGCGAAAAACAGGCAGATCATGTCGCTATTTCGCCGTGAACGTGCCGATTGGCGCGGTATCACGTCGCTAACGGAACAGGGTTGATGGAAGCCTGACATGGGGAGCGCATAATGGCTGTTAAAACCGACATCGAAATTGCACGTGAAGCGACGAACAAGCCGATCCTTGAGATTGGGGCGAAACTGGGGATCGGGGCAGAGCATTTGCTGCCTTACGGCCATGATAAGGCCAAGGTGAGCCAAGAGTTCATCAAATCCTTGGGCGGTCGCCCCGATGGCAAATTGATCCTTGTCACCGCGATCAACCCGACCCCTGCAGGCGAAGGCAAAACGACCACTACAGTCGGCCTTGGTGACGGTCTGAACCGCATTGGCAAAAAGGCGGTTGTCTGTATCCGCGAAGCCAGCCTTGGGCCAAACTTTGGCATGAAGGGCGGGGCTGCTGGCGGCGGCTATGCCCAAGTTGTGCCGATGGAAGAAATGAACCTGCATTTCACGGGTGATTTTCATGCCATCACCTCGGCCCATAACCTGTTGTCGGCGATGATCGACAACCACATCTACTGGGGCAATGATCTGGACATCGACGAGCGCCGCATCGTGTGGCGCCGCGGGATTTACATGAACGACCGCGCGCTGCGCGATATCGTTGTGTCTTTGGGCGGGGTTTCAAACGGCTTCCCGCGCCAGACGGGGTTTGACATTACTGTGGCATCCGAAGTGATGGCGATTTTGTGCCTGTCTAACGACTTGGCAGATTTGCAAAAGCGTTTGGGCGATATTGTGATCGGCTATACCCGCGCGAAAACACCTGTGTATTGCCGTGATATCAAGGCAGACGGTGCGATGACGGTGCTGCTGAAAGATGCAATGCAGCCCAACCTTGTGCAGACGCTGGAAAACAACCCTGCCTTTGTGCATGGCGGCCCGTTTGCCAATATCGCGCATGGCTGCAATTCGGTCATCGCCACCAAAACCGCACTGAAACTGGGCGAATATGTGGTAACCGAAGCGGGCTTTGGCGCTGACCTTGGCGCGGAAAAGTTCTTTAATATCAAATGCCGCAAAGCAGGGCTAAAACCCAGTGCGGCCGTGATCGTGGCCACTGTGCGCGCGATGAAGATGAACGGCGGCGTGGCCAAGGCTGATTTGGGCGCGGAAAACGTAGAAGCGGTGAAAAAGGGCTGTCCAAATCTGGGCCGCCATATTGGCAACGTCAAAAGCTTTGGCGTGCCAGTGGTTGTTGCCATTAACCATTTCTTCAGCGACACCGATGCCGAAATTGCTGCTGTAAAAGCCTATGTTGCCGAGCAGGGCGCAGAGGCGATCCTGTGCAAGCATTGGGCGCTTGGGTCGGCTGGCATTGAAGAACTGGCGCATAAGGTTGTCTCGCTGGCGGAATCGGGCGCATCGAACTTTGCGCCGCTGTATCCAGATGAGATGCCCCTGTTCCAAAAGCTAGAAACCATCGCTAAGCGGATTTATCATGCGGACGGCGTGATTGCCGATAAATCGATCCGCGATCAGCTAAAGGCGTGGGAGGCGGCGGGCTATGGTCATCTGCCGATTTGCGTGGCCAAAACGCAGTACAGCTTTACCACCGATCCAACCCAGCGCGGCGCGCCAACGGGCCACACTGTTCCCGTGCGCGAAGTGCGTCTGTCGGCGGGTGCAGGATTTGTCGTGGCGATCTGCGGCGAGATTATGACCATGCCTGGCTTGCCACGCGTGCCATCGGCCGAAGTGATCCGCCTGAACGAAGTGGGCAATGTTGAAGGGTTGTTCTAAGCCTTGCGAGTAAGCTGCGGCGGGGGTAACACCCCGCCCAGCACCGCGTAAGGGATTTGCCAATGAAAACGCCCGCAGATTGCCAAGATATGGCCGATATCCGCGCTGAAATTGACCGCTTGGATGCTGACGCTATGGGTCTGTTTGCCCAGCGCGGCGCCTATATCGATCGCGCGGCACAGATCAAGGCGCGTGATGGGCTACCCGCACGGCTGACAGACCGTGTGAACGAAGTTTTGGCCAATGTCGCCGCCCATGCGGTGGGCGCTGGCCTGTCTCCCGCGCCCTATGTGGATATGTGGCGCGTTTTGATCGAAGCGGCGATTGCCCGCGAAGAAGAGATTTTGCAGAAGGGTTCAAAAAATGACCGCTAAAGTAATTGACGGCAAAGCCTTTGCTGCCCGCGTGCGCGCCGATGTGGCGAGCCACGTGGCGGCCATGAAGGCAGGCCACGGCATCACCCCTGGATTGGCGGTGGTGCTGGTGGGCGAGGATCCTGCTTCGCGGGTTTATGTGAAAAACAAACACGCCTCGACCATCGAGGTGGGGATGAACAGCTATGAGCATCGCCTGCCTGCCGAGACATCCGAGCCTGATTTGCTGGCGCTTGTGCAAAAGCTGAACAATGACCCCGCTGTGCAGGGGATTTTGGTGCAACTGCCGCTGCCTGCGCATTTGAACAGCGATTTGATTATCAATGCGATCAACCCTGCCAAGGATGTGGACGGCTTCCACATCTCGAACGTGGGGCTGCTGGGCACGGGGCAAAAGGCCGTGGTGCCGTGCACGCCGCTGGGATGTTTGATGATGCTGCGCGATCATTATGGCTCGCTTGCGGGGCTAAATGCCGTGGTCGTTGGACGCAGCAATATTGTGGGCAAGCCTATGGCGCAGCTTTTGCTGAATGACAGTTGCACGGTGACGATTGCCCATTCGCGCACCAAGGATTTAGAGGCCGTCTGCCAGCGCGCCGATATTCTGGTGGCCGCCGTGGGCCGCCCTGAAATGATCAATGCGTCCCATGTGCGGGCGGGGGCGACTGTGATTGATGTGGGGATTAACCGCATTGAACGCGGCGGCAAGAACATCCTTGTGGGCGATGTGGATTATGCCAGCGCGGCATCGGTGGCCGGGGCGATCACCCCTGTTCCGGGCGGCGTGGGCCCCATGACCATTGCCTGCCTTTTGGCCAATACGCTGACAGCGACGGCGCGGGCGCATGGCTTGCCCGAACCGAAGGGGCTGACGGCCTAACCCGACACTGCGTTGGCGGGCGAAAGGATAAAATTTTATCCTTTCGCCCGCGCGCGATCTGTCACCGCCTGCATAAGGTGTTTGCCAATTTCGCGGTTACTGGGGGGCGGGGCAGTCATCAATCCGCCTGTTCAACCCGCCGCCCCGCGCGGCGCGGCAAGAACGGTGCATTATGGGCCAAGAGGGCAGTTGCGAACACTTTATGCGCAGCACAATGCGCTATTTTGCTAAGCAGCGCAGCATTGGCCCACCCGCGGGTATCCAGCGCTAAATCGTGGCCGAAATGCTGCGCAGCACATCGCAAGTGGCGTCGTAAGGGCCGCTTTGTTTGGCGCGCTGCGCCTTGATCTGGCAATAGGCTGCGGCGACGGCTGTTTGCGGGGGCTTTTTGCCTGTTGTTCTGATGCCGCAAAAGGCTTGCGCCTTTTGGGCTGCGCCGCGCGCCGTGGCGCGTTGATCATTTAGAGTTTGCAACCGCCCCTTTGCCCTAAAGTGGCATTTCCAGCACGCGGCCTGCGCGCAGGGCCAGTGCCCGCGCGCGCGGCCCCATAAGGTCAGGCAAAGGCGCGCGGTCTGCCATCATCCCGCCCGTATAGGCCCCATATGCGGGCAGTATCAGGCGCTGGCGGCCCACCAAAAAGGCGGGTAACCCTTGCCCTGCCAGCCGCACCTTGGGGTGGTAATGGCCTGATATTTCGCCGCAATCTGCGGCCAAGTTTGGCGCGGCGATGTGGCGAAACACAAGGCCATCCAATGCCAATTCCGCCAGATGCACCCCGCCCAAATCCAAAGGGCCCGCATCATGGTTGCCTTCGATCCAAACCCATTCGCGCCCCGCCTGAAGCACTGTCAGGCGCAGGCGTGCACCCTCATCAAGGCCATAGCCCGCTGCCAAATCATCGAAACTATCGCCAAGGCAGACGACTTTGGCAGGGCTGTGGGCTGCAATGTCAGCCTCGAGCCTGAAAAGGGTTTCTGCCACCTCATAGGGCGGCAGCAAGGCCCCCGCCCGCCGCGCCATGCGTTCGGATTTTCCCAAATGCAGATCGGAAACGCATAAAAGGCGCTGCTCCGCCCACCACAGCGCACCCGATGGCAGGGCGGTTAGGCGCACGCCGTTTGGGGAAAATTCCATCATTGCGGCCCAATCATTCCAAACCTGCCGCGCGCATCAGGGCGCGGGCCTCATCCTGCGCCAATTCATCCCTGCCTTGGCCCATGATCGGCACGCGGCCCCGTTCCAGCAACAGGGGCGCGGCAAAGGGGCTGGGGCGATCAAGGTGCAGCAGATCAAAGCGCCCATCCACCCGCGCCAGCAGATCATCAATGCGCGAAAAGTCGACAAGGCCGCGTTCAGCCTCAATCCGCGTGATGGCCAGCAACAGATGCCCTGCATCGTATTTGCGCAGCGTGTCATACAGAATGTCGGTGGAAAAGGTCACCGCGCGGCCCGATTTGCGCAGACCTTGAATGTTGCGCGGGGTTAGGCCCGTGATGGTGGCGACGCTGCGAAAGGCGCGCTTCATCACAGCCGTGCCTGCAAGCCAATCTTCCAGCCCCGCGTGCAGGCGCGCAGCATTTAGCAGGGGGGCGGGATCGGATATGGGCCGCAGACCCCAAATCAGCGTGGCGTGATCGGTGGCCAAATACCCCAGCGGGGCAAGGCCTGCCTCCTCCATCACTTTGGTCAGCAAAAGGCCCAGCGTGGCCTGCGCATTCTGGCCTGCAAAGCCGTAGATCGCGTGAAAGACTTGGCCGTCATGCGGGAAACATTCGATCAAAAGACGCTGCATCTTGGGCAGATGCGAGACTTCGGATTGGTGCAGAACCCAGTCGCGGGCATCTGGCGGCAGGGGGGCGGGGCTTGCGATCAGCCCAGCGATACGGCGCGCCAGTTGCAAGCTAGAGGAAAACTTACCGCCATTATACACGGGCACGCGCGGCGTTTGTGCGGCGCTGCGCGCGACAGTAACGGCGCGTTCATCCAGAGATTGGAACCGCACAATCTGGCCGCCGATCAGGAATGTATCGCCTGCGCGAAGGCTGGCGGCAAAGGCCTCCTCTACCTCGCCCAAGCCCGCGCCACCCTTTAGGCGCACGGGAATGCGGGGTGTGTCGGTGATGGTACCAAGGTTTTGGCGGATCAGCGCGGCGCTGCGCGGATCGCGCAGGCCCCAAATATTGCCGCGCAGCATCAGGCGTTGCCACTGGTCATAGGCGCGCAGGGCATAGCCGCCTGTGGCGACAAAATCTAAGGCTTGGTCAAAGGCCGCGCGGGTTAGCGCCGCATAGGGGCCAGCGCTGCGCACTTCGGAATAAAGGCTATCTGCATCGAACGGCGCGGCGCAGGCGCAGATCAGGATGTGCTGGCACAGAACGTCAAGCGCGCCGTCGGGCTGGTGCGCGCCGTCCAAATCGCCCTCGCTCGCCGCTTGCAAAGCGGCGACGCATTCGATGATTTCAAAGCGGTTGGCGGGCACAAGCCGCGCTTTGGAAGGGGCGTGGTAGCGGTGGTTGGCGCGGCCAATGCGCTGGACAAGGCGTTTGACGCTGCGCGGCGCGCCGACCTGTATCACCAAATCCACCGCGCCCCAATCAAGCCCCAGATCAAGGCTGGCGGTGCAGACCACGGCGCGCAAGGCCCCTTCGGTCATCGCCGCCTCGACCCGTTTGCGCGCGTCCAGCGCAAGGCTGCCGTGATGGATGCCGATGGGCAGGTTATCGGTATTGGCAAGCCATAGTTTATGAAAGAAAATCTCGGCCTGCGCGCGGGTGTTGTGAAAGATCAGCGTGGTTTGGTGGCGCGCCACTTCGGCCAAAATATCGGGAATGGCGTAATGCCCGCCGCCGCCTGCCCAAGGGGGCGGCGCATCGGTGGCCAAGAGGGCGATGTCTGGGGCGGGGCCTGCGGGCGCGATGATAAGGGCGGCGTTTGGGTGCAGGTATTGCGCCAAGGCGGCGGGATCATGGGTGGTGGCCGATAGGCCGACGCGGCGCATCTGCGGGGCCAGCGATTGTAGGCGCGCGAGCAGCAGCATGAGCTGATCGCCGCGCTTAGTTTCGGCCAGTGCGTGCAACTCGTCCACCACCACCCTGTGAAGGCTGGCAAAGATGCGCGGCGCATCGGGGTAGGACAGCATCAGTGCAAGGCTTTCGGGCGTGGTCAGCAGAATATGCGGCGGGGCGACGCGCTGGCGGGCGCGGATATGCGATGGCGTGTCGCCTGTGCGGTCTTCGATGGTGATGGGCAGGCCCGCGCCCGCAACGGGGCTGCGCAGGTTGCGGGCGATGTCGGCAGACAGGGCTTTCAGAGGTGAGATATAAAGGGTGTGCAGACCGTTATAACCGCTTGCGAGTTCGACCAGCGATGGCAAAAACCCCGCCATGGTTTTCCCGCCGCCCGTGGGCGCGATTAGCAGCGTGGCAGGGGCATCTGCCCGCGCCAGCATGTCCGACTGATGCGGATGCAGCGCCCAGCCTTGGGCTGCGATCCATTGAGCAAGGGGGGCGGGCAGTGTCATGGGGGAAGGATAGGGCAGGGTGCGCGCGGCGGAAAGGGGGCATCGCCCAGCCGCTTTCCCCTTGCCCGCCCTTGCCCGCTGGCATACCACTGCCTCATGCGGATTTTATTTCTAGGCGATGTGATGGGGCGGTCGGGGCGCGATGGGGTGGCGTAAATGCTGCCCAGTTTGC
>CAMAWZ010000125.1 GCA_945861995.1 Pseudorhodobacter antarcticus | reverse complement strand
AGGCAACCGAAAACGCAGAAAGTTCTGATCGCGAAAACGCGCGTATTGCAAATCTTGCGCCAAACTGCGGATCAAAAACCAGCCAAAACCGCCTTCGGGCAGATCGTCCATCTGATCTAGCGCATGGGGTTTGCCCTTTGGCAAATCGTCGCTGGGCATGGGCGCGCCGCTATCGGTGATGGTGCATTCCAAACCATGGTCACCCAAATCCACGGCCACTTCGATCGCCCCAGACTGTTCAGCATAGGCGTGTTCGACAATGTTGTTTAGAACTTCGGCCATGACGATTTCGGCCGTACCGCGCAGATCATCAGACAGGCAATTCAGCGGCTCTTGCGCGAACAGGCTGGCAAGGCCGCGCCGCACGGCCAAAGCATCGGCATGGACAATCACGTGGCTGGCCTGCCTGCGAAAACTATAATGTGCAGTCATGACCTAACCCGCCTTGGCAAGATTGATGGGCATATCACTGTGGATGGTGAACACAGTATCCATCCGCGTTAAGCGAAAGACTTTTTTCACGGTGTCGGTCAACCCTGATAACTCCAGCTTTTGCGCTGGGCCCAGCCCCTTCATTGCAGCCACAATTGCGCCCAATCCCGAACTGTCGATAAAGGCCACCTGCGCCAAATCCAGCACGACGCGCGGCGCGCCAGCCTGCGTCAACTGGCGCATCTGATCTTTGAATTGAATAGCGCTTGCCGCATCGATACGGTCTTGATCCACGCGGATCACCAAGGCATCGCCCGACTGCTGTGCAACAACTTTCATACCAAACCCCCAAGATCTTGGACATAGGGGCAGTTTTGCGCATAAAGGTTATTAGGCGGTAACCTGAAGCTGGTATTCTGCGGTCAATTTAAGTGAAATTGTAACGGATAACGGCCATTCTCAAAATCGCCAAAAAGGTCACTTAGATCGGGGTGATCGACAGGGCCATGTTCATCGTCGGGAACCAAGTTCTGCTCGGACACATAAGCCACGTAATGGCTTTTGCCGTTTTCGGCCAGCAAATGGTAAAAGGGCTGATCGCGCGATGGACGGCTGCCTTCGGGGATTTGGCGGTACCATTCTTCCGTGTTTGAAAACAGCGCATCCACATCGAACACAACGCCGCGGAAATCGTGCTTGCGATGCCGCACGACCTGACCAATATGATATTTTGCCGCAGACTTTAGCATAGCGGGCTCCCTTAACTGATTAGTAACCTGCCCGAATGGCACTGTCTATCGCCGCGCGCCGCCATTTTGGAAACAATCTGTCTGCAGTTTCACCGCGATTTGGCCATTTTTACGCCCCGATTGCATAAGGTTGATTTGCATTTTGCGCGGTTTGCGGTAAGCTGTCACAAAATAAAAAAGCGAGGGGCATATGAGCAGTCTTCTTCGCGCCATCTTGTTGCTGACAGCCCTGGCATCCTGCGGGGGTAGCAACTATTCGGCGCCACGTAATTTGGATAACGCCTGTTCGATCATTCAGCAGCGGCCAACCTATTTAAAGGCCATGGCCGCGACCGAACGGCGGTGGGGCGTGCCTGTGGCCGTGCAAATGGCGGCCATCTATCAAGAGTCGAAGTTTATCGGCAACGCGAAAACTCCGCATCAATATGCATTAGGTATCATCCCGATGGGGCGGCAATCTTCGGCCTATGGCTATGCCCAGGCGTTGGACGGCACTTGGGATGAATACCGCCGCGACCAAGGCCGTTATGGCGCGCGCCGCGATCGCATTTCGGACGCCACCGATTTCATGGGCTGGTATATGCATGAAAGCTATGAACGCCTAGGCATTCCGAAAAATGATGTTCAGTTGCAATACCTTGCCTATCACGAAGGGCGCACCGGTTTTGCCAAAGGCAGCTATCGCGGCAAGAACTGGCTGATGGAAATTGCCGGCGAATTGCAGGGCCGCGCGCTGATGTACCATCAACAGTTGCAGACCTGCCGGTAAAGGGATCGGCTGCTAAGGGGATTGTCCGCTAAGGCGATTGAAATTTTACTACTGCGCCTGCTCGCGCTTGAACAGTTCTGATTCAATCGCGAATTGCGATGCAGGATACTCGGCCCCCAGCGTTAAATCGCCCAAAATCACCGTGGTGTTTTTGCCCAGATCATCGGTCACTACCCATTGCCGCAATGTCAAGGGCGCGGGGGTGAAAAGCAGCGCGATGCTGCCAAATTCAGGTTTTTCAGGATCGGTTGCAAGCACCTGCGTGGCCGCCTGCACCTCGGTATGTTGCAAAACCATGCCTGGAAGGGTCAGGTCAATTTTCGTATCCAAAATCAAACTCAGAGGCGTGCGCGACAAAGGATATTGTTCGGGCGGCTGGTTGGATTTGTCATCAAAAATCGCGACCATCCCGCCCGATGTCAGCACAAGACTGGCGTCAGGCGGATCATATTCAAACCGCATCCGGCCAGGACGTTCGATGAAAATGCGGCCTGTGGAAATCGTGTCATCCGAATTGATCTGCGTAAAGGTCGCCTCGGCGGTGGTCATAGAGTTGAGGTATGCCGACATATCCGCAAGCGGAATTATTTCCGCCATGGCAGGCAGGGTTGCGGCGATTAGGGCAAGCGGGGCCAAAAGGGCGGTGCGTAGGGTCATGGGCTTAGTATAGGGGATGTGGGGGCGGGTTGCATCCCCAATCGCATCACGGTTTGGTTAAGCGCGACTGATGCGCCTGCGCCTAACTCTCTGGCAACAATATCTCCCGCTTGCCCACATGGTTCGCCGTGGTCACAACCAGATTTTCCTCCATCTGCTCGACCAACCTTGCAGCCTTGTTATACCCAATCCCCAGCTTACGCTGGATATAGGACGTCGAGCATTTGCGGTCTTTGGCGACAATCGCTACGGCTTGATCGTACAGCGCGTCATCCGACCCTTCGCCGCCTAGGCCAAGCATCGCGTCCACATCGCCGCCCTCTTCGTCGCGGGTTTCCACCACGCCTGATACATAGGTTGGGGGGCCGTAAGATTTCAGATGGTTGACGATTTCTTCAACCTCTTCATCCGACACGAACGGCCCGTGAATACGCGAAATCCGCCCGCCGCCCGCCATGAACAGCATATCGCCCATGCCCAGCAGTTGTTCGGCCCCCTGCTCGCCCAAAATGGTGCGGCTGTCGATTTTGCTGGTGACTTGGAACGAAATACGGGTGGGGAAGTTGGCCTTGATCGTGCCTGTAATCACATCAACTGATGGGCGCTGCGTGGCCATAATCAGATGAATACCTGACGCGCGCGCCATTTGCGCAAGGCGCTGGATGCAGGCTTCAATTTCTTTGCCTGCCACCATCATCAGATCGGCCATCTCGTCGACGACAACGACAATATAGGGCAGAATGATGGGCTGGAATTCTTCGGTTTCAAACACAGGCTCGCCTGTGTTTTCATCAAAGCCCGTCTGAATGGTGCGGCGAAACATCTCGCCCTTGGCCAGCGTTTCGCGCACGCGCCCGTTATACCCTTCGATATTGCGCACGCCCATCTTGGACATTTTGCGGTATCGTTCTTCCATTTCCGACACGACCCATTTCAGTGCCACGACGGCCTTTTTCGGATCGGTCACCACGGGGGACAGCAAATGCGGGATGCCATCGTACACCGACAGTTCCAGCATTTTCGGATCAATCATGATCAGGCGGCATTCTTCGGGGGGCAGCTTGTACAGCAAGGACAGAATCATCGTATTGATCGCAACCGATTTGCCCGACCCCGTCGTGCCTGCAATCAGCAAATGGGGCATTTTGGCAAGGTTGGCGACCACAGGATCGCCGCCAATATCTTTGCCCAGCGCCAGCGGCAGTCGCATGGCGCTATCGCCAAAATCGCGGGCGGCGATAATCTCGCGCAGCACGACTTTTTCGCGGCTTGCATTGGGCAGTTCGATGCCTATCACCGTGCGGCCCGACACAGTGGACACGCGCGCAGACAAGGCCGACATACTGCGCGCAATATCATCGGCAAGACCAATCACACGGCTGGCCCTTAGGCCTGGCGCTGGTTCCAGCTCGTACATTGTCACCACAGGACCCGGGCGTACGGAAACAATCTCGCCCTTGACGCCGTAATCATCCAGCACCGATTCGAGCATCCGCGCGTTTTCTTCCAGCGCCTCGTGCGACAGGGTATAGCGCTGCACTGTGTCGGGGCTGGTGAGCAGCGACAGGGGCGGCAATTCATACTGCGGCGCGCTGTCGTCAAAGCGCAGGCGCGGCTGGCTTTCGGCCAGTGCTTGCCGCGAAGGGGTCAGCGGTTTCTTCGCAGGCGCATCCACCTTTGCGCGGCGCAGATCAGCGCCAAGGGTCAGTGCGGGGGTGCGGGGTCGCTCTTGTCCAAGCTGGGATGCGGTGAAATCATCCGCCTCGTAGTCCTGTTCTGGCATCCAATCGCCGTACCCCGTATCGGACGCGTCTTGCCCCATGATTGGCAATTGCTGCGGCGCAGGATCAGGGGGCGTACGGGGCCAAGTATAGGGGGATGGATGGGGCGTTGTATCGGCAATCAGCGGGGCGCGGGGCGCGGTTTTGATGCCCGCTGTCAGGCTGCGGGCCACAGGCGGCTCGCTGCGCAAAGATGGCGGGGCGGGGCGCAGTGGGGGCGGGTTGGCCGCAATATTGCGCACAACATCGCTGATGCGGGCGCGCAGACGATCATCATTGGGCGCAGGCACCTCGGCGCTTTCGGGCAGGGCGCGTTCGATCAATTCGGGGGTAGGGTCGGGGCGCGGCTTGGGGGCGGCGGCAAGTCGGCTGAACATACCTTGCTGGGCCGCGGGCGCGGCTGAATGCATTGGCGGCGGCGCATAGTATTGCGGGATGTGGCCATATTCAGCATCGCGGCTTTGCGGGGCCTGCGCATAAGCGGCGCGATTGTGCATCATGGCGGGGGCCGCGCGCAGGCTTTGGCGGGCCAAGCTTGCGCCTTGCAGTCCCTTGCCCAAGGCGGCCGAATAACTACCGACCAACCCGCCAAGCAGAAAGCTGCGCAAAGCGGCCAGTTCGGCGCGGTCAAATCCCAGGACAAATCCCATCAGCGCCAGCATCAGCAGCACTGTCGCAAGCGAGAGCAGCTTGATCCCCACCGCAGCCGATGTGGGCAAAAGGCCCAGTAACGTGCCCAGCAGCGTATCGCCCAAAAGCCCGCCCAACCCAAAGCCATGATCGGCAATCCAAACCTCGCTGGGCTGCAACGTGGTGGCATAAAGGCACGCCGACAGAATGGCGAAAACCGAAAAGAAAATGCGCGGCAAAACGCGATCTGCGCCAATATGGGTCACGCAGCGCAGGCCCCATGCGGCCAGCAGCACAGGCGCAGCCCAAATGCCCTGCCCGAAAATCACAACCAAGGTCGAGGCCAGCGCCGCGCCAAACCCGCCCAAATAATTTGTAATCGGGGCATCATTGGCCACCATCCAACCCGGATCAGATGGGGTATAGCTGCCCAGCATCAGCGCGGCCATCAGCGCCACACTTAAAAGGCCAATTCCCACCAATTCACGCCCGCGCTTTTCCATCATTTCGGTGGTGCTATCATCCAGCAAAGGGTCGCGTGTTTGATAAGAGGCCATCGGCTTACTCCACCCCATAAATGCAATCGCGCAGGGCCGTAAGCCCCGCCTTTGTTTCGTCATAGCTGGCAACAAGCGCCACACGGATATATCCCGCGCCAGGGTTATGCCCGCCCACCTCGCGCGAAAGATATGCACCTGGCAGCACCCGAACGCCCGTTTGCTGCCACAGCTTCAGCGCGGCGGCTTCGCCATCGGCAACGGGCAGCCACAGGAAAAACCCACCTTCGGGGCAGGCAAAACCTTGGATACCTTGGAAGATTTGATCGGCCAAATCAAACTTGGCGTGATACATCGCGCGGGATGCAGCAACGTGGCCCTCGTCATTCCATGCCGCTTCGGACACGCGCTGAATGGGCAGGGGCAAGGGCGCACCAGCAAAGGCGCGCAGCTGGCGAATGCGCGCCATGCCCTGCGCGCCGCCTGCCACAAAGCCAGACCGAAGGCCCGGAAGGTTTGATCGTTTCGACAGCGAGTGAAAGGTGAACACGCGCTCTGGGCCTGCGCCGATCTCTGCCGCCACTTGCAGCGCACCAACAGGCGGGGCGCTGCGCCAGATGTCGCAATAACATTCATCGGCCAGCACAGTGAAATCGTGCGTTTCCGCCAGAGCCAAAAGCTGCGTCCAATAGGCGCGGCTGGCAACTGCGCCTTGGGGGTTTGCAGGCGAGCAGATATAGGCCACGCCGACGCGGTCCAGCACATCGGCAGGCAGGGCGGCATAATCGGGCAAAAAGCCTGTGGCAGCGGTGGCAGGCACATAGACAGGCTCTGCCCCCACAGTCAGGGCCGCAACGGCGTAGACCTGATAGAACGGGTTCGGCATCAAAACCACGGGCTGTTTGCCGCGCTTAGTTTCAGGACACAGCGCGATACAGGCGTTGAACAAGCCTTCGCGCGTGCCATTCAGCGCCATCAGGCGATTGCCTGAAATTTGGGCGCCATAGCGCCGCTTGAGCCATGCGGAAATGGCCGCAAGCAGGGATGGCGCGCCATCATTGGGCGGATATACCGCAAATTCGTGCATATGCGCGGCCAGTATGGGGGCCACAAAATCGGGCATCGGGTGGCGCGGCTCGCCAATGGTCATGGCAATGGGGTCACCGCCCGCAGGGTGATGATCCAGTAACTTCCGCAACCGCGGAAATGCGTATTCTGGCAGGTTCGAAAACCGCTCAGGTAATGCCATGTCTGCCTCAACTCAGGGTCATGTCGCCCTGTTTGAATGCAGAATAGCCATAAAATCGGTGCGGGTCTAGAAAAACTGCGCAGCGCCGCGCGAAAAATGGCGCGAATAGGGGCGGGGCGTTACTGTAATGCCCGCTCGGCGGCAAGAGCTGCGCGCAAAAGATGCGCTCCGTTTTGCCCCATCAGCGAGATTCCGACCGAAGGTTGCGCAGTTGGCAGGGTAATTGCTGCCCCACCCATCAAATTGCCGATCCGCGCATTGCGCAGGGCCAGCAGGTTTTCGGCGGCGAAAAAGGCG
>CAMAWZ010000124.1 GCA_945861995.1 Pseudorhodobacter antarcticus | reverse complement strand
GACAGACCCTCTGCATGCTTCCTAACTCTCAAAATATCCTCGGGGGGTGAGGAGCGAGGGGGGCGGAAAGCCCCCCTTTGCAGCGTTTCAGGCATCTTGCCATATCAAAAATGAGCGCCTATATACATAACCGAGAGGTTGGCGCGGGCAGGCACCTCGCCAACCCGGTCAGGTCCGGAAGGAAGCAGCCGTAACGAGCCCCGCTTGGGTCGTTGTCAGCCTCTCACCCTAACTCAAAGCCACCCCAGCGGCGCGCATCGCGCCCTGCATATCGGCGAGCGATCCGTTCAGATCAATGGCGCGGCACAAATCCATCTGCACTGTTACGCCATACCCCAGCCGCGCCGCATCAAGGGCAGAATAGGCCACGCAATAATCAAGGGCGAGGCCGACCAGCACCAAATCCCGAGCCCCGCGATCCTGCAAATAGCCATGCAGGCCGGTGGCGGTTGTGCGGTCGTTCTCAAAAAACGCCGAATAGCTGTCGATCTGCGGGCGAAACCCCTTGCGGATGATCAGATGCGCGGGCGCTGCGTTCAGCGCAGGGTGAAATGCCGCCCCATCGCTGCCCTGCACGCAGTGGCGCGGCCATAGAACCTGGGAGCCGTAAGGCATTTTCACAACCGAAAACGGCGCGGCCCCAGCGTGGTTATCGGCAAAGGATCTATGGTTTGCAGGATGCCAATCTTGGGTCAAAACCACCGTCTCAAACCCTCCCATCAGGGCGTTGATGCCTTTGACGATCTGATCACCATCAGCAACGGCCAGTGCGCCCTTCGGGCAAAAGTCGTTTTGAACATCAATCACGATAAGGGCTTTGGTCATGTCATCCTCCCGTTGCAGCATGGCTACGGCGCAGCCTTAGCGGGGTCAAGCACATCCGAAACGGGGGCTCTTGATGCAGGCCGCTTGCGGGCGTAAACAGCGCGTATGATCACAATCGCAGCCCTTTATCATTTCGCGCGCGTTGCAGACCCCGCCGCCTTGCGCCCCGCGCTGGGCGATGTCTGCGCGCAAAACAGCGTGCGCGGATCGCTGCTGATCGCGCGCGAAGGGATCAATGGCACCATTGCGGGCGCAGGCGAAGGCATCGCCGCCGTGCTGGCCTATATCCGCGCGCAAGATGGCTTTGCCGCACTAGAGCATAAAGAGTCTTACGCAGAAACCATGCCCTTTGGCCGCATGAAGGTAAAGTTAAAGCGCGAGATTGTCACTATGGGCATTCCCGATGTTGACCCGCGCGCGCAGGTCGGCAGCTATGTCGCCCCCCAAGATTGGAATGCGCTGATCGCATCGGATGATATCGCCGTGATCGACACCCGCAATGATTACGAGGTCGGCATCGGCACCTTTAAAGGCGCGGTTGACCCTAATATCCGCAGTTTTCGCGATTTCCCCGCATGGTGGCAGGCCCACAAAAACGAATATCGCGGCAAGCGGATTGCCATGTTTTGCACGGGCGGAATTCGCTGCGAAAAATCCACCAATTACCTTTTGTCCCAAGGTGTGAACGAGGTGTTCCACCTAAAAGGCGGGATTTTGAAATACCTTGAAGATGTGCCCGCCGAGCAAAGCCTGTGGAATGGCGAATGCTATGTATTTGATGGGCGGGTGTCTGTGGGTCATGGCCTTATACCTGGCCCCTATGACAGTTGCCACGCTTGCCGCCGCCCCATTAGCCCGGCAGATAAGGCCAGCCCGCTGTATGAACGGGGGGCCTGCTGCCCTGCCTGCGCGGGCGAATATTCCGAAACTGACCGCGACCGTTTTCGAATGCGCCAGCGCCAGCTTGACCTTGCGGCCCAGCGCCGCGAACAGGTATTTGTCACCAACTCTTTGGACTAGTCTTGATTTCGCCCCCTGCATGCGCCACAGGTAGAACACCAAAAAGATAGGCGCACTATGGCACAAAATACCCGCATTGACCAAACCTTTGCACGGCTGAAAGCAGCCCGCAAAAAGGCGTTCGTGGCCTATATCATGGCGGGCGATCCTGATGTGGCGCGATCCTTGGCGGTGATGCAGGGTCTGCCCAGTGCAGGCGTGGATGTCATCGAACTCGGCCTGCCCTTTACTGACCCGATGGCCGATGGCGAGACGATCCAACTTGCGGGTCAGCGCGCACTAGAAGGCGGCATGACGCTGGACAAAACGCTGGATATGGTGCGCGCCTTTCGCAAAGGTGACCAAGACACGCCGATTGTGTTGATGGGCTATTACAATCCCATTTACGCGCGCGGGGTGGATCTGTTTTTGGCTCAGGCAAAAGAGGCTGGCATTGACGGGCTGATCATCGTCGATCTGCCCCCCGAAGAAGATAGCGAGTTGTGCATCCCCGCGCAGGCCGCTGGTATCAATTTCGTCCGCCTTGCCACGCCGACAACCGATGCCAAACGCCTGCCACGCGTGCTGCAAAACACGTCGGGTTTTGTCTATTACGTCTCGGTCACGGGAACGACGGGGGCCGCCGCCGCCAAGCCGTCCGATGTGGCCCCCGAAGTCGCGCGTATTAAGGCCAGCACCGATTTGCCCATCAGTGTGGGTTTTGGTATCAACACGCCCGATACCGCGCGCGCGATTGCCAGCGTGGCCGATGGCTGCGTTGTGGGCAGCGCGATTGTCAAAGAAATCGCCAGCGGCAAGCCCGTCGATCAGATTTTGGCCTTTGTCGCGGGCTTGGCGGCGGGCGCCCATTCGGCCTAACGCCACGTATCGCGTGACTTGACCATGCGGGCGGTGCATTCTTTGGAAAAGGAGTGCGCCATGCCTTACCCAACCCTTTTGTCGCCCATCACCCTTGGGCCGCTGACCCTGAAAAACCGCCTGGTTATGGGGTCTATGCACACCGGGCTAGAGGAAGGCCGCGATCCCGCCCCCCTTGCAGCATTTTATGCCGAACGCGCGGCGGGCGGCGTTGGGCTGATCGTGACGGGCGGCATTGCGCCCAATGCGCATGGCGCTGTTTTTCAAGGTGCAGCGGGGCTGTTCAGCGATGCCGACATCGCCTTTCACCGCAGCGTCACAGACGCCGTGCATCAAAACGGCGGGCGCATTGCGATGCAAATTCTACATGCGGGCCGTTATGCCTATGTGCAAGGCTGCGTCGCCCCATCGCCCATCAAATCCCCCATTTCGCCCTTTACCCCGCGCGAATTGACAAGCGCGGAGGTAGACGCAGAGATCAGCGATTTCGTCACCGCCGCCCTTCGTGCGCGACAGGCGGGCTATGACGGGGTCGAGGTGATGGGGTCAGAGGGATATTTTCTGAACCAATTTCTGGTGACCCATATCAACAAACGCAGCGATGACTGGGGCGGTCCTTATGAAAACCGCATGCGCGCACCCGTGCAGGCTGTGGCCCGCATTCGCGCCGCGCTGGGCCCAAATTTTCTGATCATCTACCGCCTTTCGCTGATTGACCTGATCCCTAATGGCAGCACATGGGATCAGGTTTTGCACCTCGCCCGCGCCATCAAAAATGCTGGCGCGAATGTGCTCAATACGGGGATAGGTTGGCATGAAGCGCGGGTTCCCACCATCGCCACATCCGTGCCGCGCGGGGCCTTTGTGCATCTGGCTGCAAGGTTAAAGGCGGCGCAAATTCTGCCCGTCATCGCCACCAACCGCATCAATACGCCGGGCCTTGCCGAAGACATCTTGGCGCGCGGCGATGCTGACATGATCTCAATGGCGCGGCCCTTTCTGGCCGACAGCGCCTTTGTCGCCAAAGCGGCGGCAGGGCAGGCAGCGCAGATTGCGCCCTGTATTGCCTGCAACCAAGCCTGCCTTGATCATACGTTTTCAGGCAAACCCGCCACCTGTCTGGTAAACCCCCGCGCGGGGCGCGAATTGTCTTTGCGTTACGATCCTGCGCCCATTTTTAAACGCATCACCATCGTCGGGGGCGGAGCGGCGGGGATGATGGCGGCAATTGTCGCCGCCACGCGCGGGCATAGCGTGACCCTATACGAGGCTGCGGCTACGCTTGGCGGGCAATTGAACCTTGCCAAGCAGGTTCCGGGGAAGGAAGAGTTTCACGGGCTGGTGGATTGGTTCACGGCCGAAATCGCGCGCCTTGGGGTGGCTGTTTACCTGAACACCCGCGCCGATCTGGACAAACTGCGCAGCGCTGATGAGGTCATCATCGCCACAGGAACCGCCCCCCGCGCGCTGGACATCGATGGTGCAGACCGCGCGCTGAGTTACGCCGATGTGTTACGCGGCGCGCCCGTTGGCCCCCGCGTGGCGGTGATTGGGGCTGGGGGCATCGGCTTTGACGTGGCCGAATATTTGGCGTGCGGCACGCACAGCCCCGGCCTTAACTTGGCCTTATGGCAGCGCGAATGGGGCGTGGGCGACCCTGCCGCGCAAGCGGGCGGCTTAACCATACCGCAGCCCGACGCCCCCGCCCGCAAAGTGACCCTAATGCAGCGCAAAGCAGGCAAACTTGGGCGCGGGCTTGGTAAAACTACAGGCTGGATTCACCGCGCCGCCCTTGCGGCAAAGGGTGTGGATATGCTGGCGGGTGTCGAGTATCGCGCCATTACCAAAACGGGCGTTTTGATCGCGCAAGGCGGGGTGCAGCGGCTGATCGAGGCAGACACAGTCGTGATCTGCGCAGGCCAAACCAGCCAGCGCGATTTGGCGGATATCGCCATCACGGCGGGCCTGAACGTCCACATCATAGGAGGTGCAGACATGGCGGCCGAGTTGGATGCGCAGCGCGCAATTGCGCAGGGCGCAGAACTGGCGGCGGTGCTTTAGGCCCTGCCTTGCAAGGGGGGCTATGCGCCCCCCAGCCGCTGCGCGTCTTCCCCCGCAGGATATTTTCAGAGTTAGGAAGCACGCAGAATCTTGCGCTTCCTAACTCTGAAAATATCCTCGGGGGAAGCGGGCCAGCTTGCTGGACCGCAGGGGGGCGAGCCCCCCTAGCTGCCCACGCCGCAAACGGGGCATTTGGCATTTCGCGCCACGGTGATGCTGCGCACCTGTGCGTCTAGCGCATCGTAAATCAGCAGCCGGCCTGCCAGCCCCTCGCCCGCGCCTGTGATATGTTTCACCGCCTCGACCGCCATCATCGCGCCGATGACGCCTGGCAGGGGGGAAAGCACGCCGGCCTCGGCGCAAGCGGGGGCCAAGCCCGCCTCGGGCGCATGGGGAAAGATACAGGCATAGCAGGGGCTAAGCGGGGGGTGATACAGGGAAATCTGCCCCTCCCACTGGGTCAACGCGGCGGAAATCAACGGCTTGCCCGCAGCCACGCAGGCAGTGTTGACCAGATAGCGGGTGGCCATGTTGTCAGACCCGTCAAGGATTAGGTCGTATTCCGCGATCAGCGATTGCGTATCCCCGCCCATCCGCCGTTGATAAGGCAGCACGGTGACATAGGGGTTCAGCGCATTCAGGGTTTCCTTGGCTGATTGCACTTTTGGCACTCCCAGCGCGTCGGTCATGTGAATGATCTGGCGCGAAAGGTTGCTATCCTCGACCACATCATCATCGATCACGCCAATCGTGCCCACGCCAGCGGCGGCCAAATACAGCAGCGCGGGTGATCCCAGACCGCCTGCGCCAATTACCAAAACCCGTGCCGCTTTCAGCCGCGCCTGCCCCGCGCCGCCAATCTCGCGCAAAAGGATATGGCGGGAGTAACGGGCAATCTCGCCTGCAGCAAAGGGGCCAGATGGGGGGGCGGGTGGCAAGGGCGCGGCACGGCGGCGCAGGGCTGCCAGCCCCGCGCGGTAGGCCAGTAGCAATGCCGCGACAACGCCAACAGCCCCCCATGTCCGCGCATCCCCGCCAATGCTGGCGCGCAGGGCTGCGTCATCGGGCAGGGTCAGATGCACCAGCACCGCCCCCGCCCATAACATCGCAATCGCTCCCCAGCGCAGCAGCTTTGGTGTGGCCAGCGCCCAGCCTAGAACCCAAAGTGCAACTGCCAAGACAAGAACAATCATGTCCGCCCCGTCGATCCAAACCCGCCCACCCCGCGCGCGGTATCGGTGATAGCCTGCACCACCACAAACTGCGCTTGCACCACGGGGGCAATCACCGCTTGGGCAATCCGCTCGCCATGCTGCACGGTATAGGGGGAACCCCCAAAGTTGATCAGCGCCACGCCCAAGGGGCCGCGATAATCGCTGTCGATGGTGCCGGGCGTATTGGGCAATGACAGCCCGTGTTTTAGGGCCAAACCCGAACGCGGGCGGATTTGCATTTCATACCCCTGCGGGATCTCAACGCGCAGGCCCGTGGGGATAACCACGCGCGCCATTGGGGCAAGGGTGATGCCAGCTGCGCGCTGATCCATCGGCAAATTGGCGCAAATATCCGCCCCCGCCGCCCCCTCAGATTGATAGGCGGGCAGGCCCAGCGCGGTATCTGCCCAGTCCTCCCACAGCATGAAAACCTGCACCGTCATGCCCCGCACAAGGCCGCTGCAATGCGGGCCGCAAGGCGGGCTGCCACCTCGGTCTTGCCCATGCGCGGCCATTCCTCGGCCCCCGCATCTGTGATCAGCGTCACCGCATTCTCACTGCCGCCCATGATCCCCGTGGCGGGCGAGACATCGTTGGCAACAATCCAATCACAGCCTTTGCGCAGGCGCTTTTGCGCGGCATATTCGGCCACGTTCTGCGTCTCGGCGGCAAAGCCGATCACCAATTTGGGCCTGTTTGCGCCAGCACAGACTGCCGCCAGAATATCGGGGTTCTCAGTGAATTCCAAAACAGGCAAGCCGCTGGCGGTTTTCTTGATCTTTTGATCGGACGCATTTGATACCCGCCAATCGGCCACGGCTGCGGCCATTACGGCCGCATCGGCGGGCAGGGCGGCCATCACTGCGGCCAGCATTTGCTGCGCCGTTTCAACGCGCGCCAGTTGCACGCCGCTTGGCGGCGGCACGGCGGCTGGCCCCGTCACAAAGGTCACATTTGCCCCCAGATCGCGCAAGGCCGCCGCAATCGCCGCCCCTTGCGCGCCAGAGGATCGGTTGGCGATATAGCGCACGGGGTCGATAGGTTCGTGCGTGGGGCCAGAGGTGACGATGATATGTTTGCCTGCCAGCGGCCCGCCCATCAGCCGCGCCGAAAT
>CAMAWZ010000123.1 GCA_945861995.1 Pseudorhodobacter antarcticus | reverse complement strand
CAGGCGAAAGAACTTATAGCGCAGTTCACGCCAACGCGGCGGCGACAGGGTTTGCGTAAAGGCACAAGAAACGATCAGCGGCCATTTTTGCGCAGGCAGCGATAGCCCCGTCACCGCCACAGGATCGCACAGCGCAAAGGCGCAGCCATCGCCTGGGGCTGCAACATCAACCCAAGTAATGTCACCGCGCTGGCACAGATACTGCAAATCGCCGCGCAGGCGGGTGGCACGCGGCAAGAATGATACCATCGGCACCACTTGGCCAAGGGTTAAAAAGCTGATGTCTGGGCGCTTTTCTGGCAGGCCTGCGCGCAGGATGTCCGCCAGTATCGTCACCCCCATATAGGCCCCTGACGAGTGGCCAACGATCAAAACCTCGTCAAAATCGCCCGACAGGCTTTGCTGAATTCGAGCGGCGAATATGTCCATCCGCGCGGATAATTCGGGCGGATATGCCCCCCAATACTGCGCAGAAAAGGCGAAATCATGCATCAGGTAATGGGCCAATATATGGTGATCGTATTTCTTGGCCAGCGCCAAAAAGCCATAAGCAGCGATCAGCCCAAGGGCGGCCAAAGCGGGGTGGATCAAGGACGCCAGCCATGCCGCGGCCGCGCCGATGGCCGTGGCAATCAGCGCTTGACCAACCAGATGCACCACAGGATAAAGCGCAGCAACCGTCGGCCCTTTGCGCAGGCGCATTTGCCGAAAAAACGCACCCGAAGCGAAATAGACCCACATCGTGCTGACCATCTGCCAATAGGTCGCCATAATACCGTCAGGCATAGAGGATTTGACGATATTAGACCAGATCATCACCTCCATATCCACTTCGCAGCTTGCACCATCCATCACCCCCACCGCCTGCCAGCCATAAGGGGCATCCGACCCCTTTTTGCGCGGCGGGCTGGGCTGCAGGGTGACGCTATATCCCGAAATCGCCGCCTGCGCCGCGCCTTCGCTGCGATACAATTCGCGGTAGCGGCGCGGCGGGAAGGGATCATACCCTGGAATATAGAACACCTTTCTGCGAAAGGGTCTTGGGCTGAAGCCGTATGTGGGCGCATAAGACATGCGCCACCCTAGCGCGAGCTAGCCCAAGCTGGCAAGGAAGGGGATGTTATCAAGCAGCCAAAAAGACATTGCTGAAAACCCGCCTGTCAGCATTAAAAGGCCAATTGTCCACAGCATCAGGCCCATAATCCGCTCAATCCGCTGGCCGTTGCGTTTTAGAAAATCGACCATGGGCGAGAGGCGCGCGAAAAAGGCCGCAACCATCAGGAAGGGGATGCCAAGGCCCAGTGCATAGGCCCCCAAAAGGGCCGTGCCGCGCGCGGCGTCCCCCTCTTGCGCGGCAAGGGTTAGGATCGCGCCCAATTGCGGGCCGATGCAGGGTGTCCAGCCAAAGGCAAAGGCAAGGCCCAAGACATAGGCCCCAAAGGCCGTGCCGCCTTGGGCCGAAGCATCCATCCGCAGATCGCGGTCCAGAATGGAAATGCGGAAAATACCAATGAAATGCGCGCCGAATATCATGATAACAAGGGAAGCGGCGGTGTTGAACCACCCCGCATTGCCAAGGAAAAATGCGCCAAAGGCCGATGCTGCCAGCCCCATCAGCAAGAAAATGGTCGATAGGCCCAGCACGAAAAACAGCGCCGCTATGATCGGGCTGCGCCCTGTTTTCATCTCGCCCACAGAAATGCCCGACATATAGGCCAGATAGGGCGGCACAATCGGCAGCACGCAGGGCGACAAAAACGACAGCACCCCCGCGATGAGCGCCACGATCAGGCTGGGCATCAGGCTGGCGTCTAAGATATCAATGCCGAACATCGGGATTCCTTTTTTGCCCCTAATAGCGCAGAAATGGGGCTGCGTTAAGGGCGCGATTGTCACAGATGCGTGGGCAGGGCTGCGAGGTGCCTTCGGCGAAGGTATTTGGGCCAAAGTGAAAGGGCGATTTGTGGACTGGGATTTAGAGGTTGATTGCCTAGGGCTGCTGTGCCCCCTGCCCGTCTTGCGCGCGCGCAAGGTATTGGCGGGCATGGCGGCGGGGCAAAGGTTGCGCATTTTGGCATCGGACGAGATGGCAGCGATTGATTTACCCCATTTTTGTGCCACCGCTGGGCACGCATTTCTGGGGGCCGCGCCTGTGGCGGGGGGACAGGCCTATCTGATCCGCTGCGGCGGATGAAAAGGGGGCAGAGGTTGCCCCCTGCCCCGATCACTCGCCAAATATCATCAAAATATCGGCGGCTTAGGACTTGCTGCTCCACCAGCCTCTTTTGCGCGGCTTGTCGGGCGCGGGGGCTGCAGGGGTCTCCGCCTCGGCCATTGGCGCGGGGGGCTCGTCGGCGGACTGTACGGCAGGATCCTCGTCGGCGGGCTGTGCAGACGCCTCTGGTGGAGTGGACTGTTCGGCCGCATCACCACCATCCTTGGCCTTTGCGGCGCGCGGGGCGCGGGCGGGTTTGGCCTTGGGTTCGGTGTCTGCACCTGAGTCCGCAACTTCGGCTTTCGCCTTGGGTTCGGCTTTGGCGCGGCCACGGGTTGGCTTTGCAGCCGGTTCCACGGGCGCGTCAGCGGTTGCGCCAAAGGCCTCGGCCACGGCTGCCTCGGCATTGGTTGGTTCTGCATTGGTTGGTTCTGCGTTTGCTGGTTCTGCATCGGCGTGTTCGTTTGCCGCGTCATCACTTTTGGCAGGCTTTTTGCCACCGCGCGGGGCGCGGCCGCGCTTTGGCTTTTCGCTGGATGAGGCGGGCGCAGCGGCGTCTTGCGCCGCATCTGCGCCCTCATCTGCCGCTATATCGCTGTCGTCACCCTCGTCACCCTCATCCTCGTCGCCTTCGCCCGATGGCGCGGCATCATTGCCCTCACTGCCTTGCGCCCCAGCGCGGGGCTTGCGGCGGCGGCGGCGGCGGCGTTTTTTGCCGCCATCCCCTGCGCCATCGCCTTTGCCTTCGGGTTTTGCCTCGGTGCTGGCGGCATCATCGTCCGCGTCCTCGGCCTCATCTTCGACGATATCGTCCAAAACTTCGTCTTCGAACTCTTCTTCGGCAACAGGCGCGCCCATCAGGCTGGCGTTACCCGAAATCACCGACGAGCTGCCAACAACCGCCCGCGTGGCGGTTTTGAACTTTTCGATGGTAAAATCAGGGCTGATCATGGCGGGGTCGCATTCGATACGCACCGACATTCCCGTGCGCGATTCGATCTGGGCAATATGTTCGCGCTTTTGATTGATCAGGAAATTCACAATCCCAATCGGCGCGCGCAGCAGCACCTCGCGCGAGCGTTTGCGCGTGCCTTCTTCTTCCAAAGCACGCAGCACTTGCAAACCAAGGCTGTCATCGCTGCGGATCAGGCCCGTACCGTGACAATGTGCGCAGGGCTGCGTTGTACTTTCCAGCATCCCTGGGCGCAGGCGTTGGCGCGACATTTCCATCAGGCCAAAGCCCGAAATGCGGCCCACTTGAATGCGGGCGCGGTCGGTTTTCAAACGATCTTTCAGGCGCTTTTCAACGGCGGCGTTGTTGCGCCGTTCTTCCATGTCGATAAAGTCGATCACGATCAGCCCTGCCAAATCGCGCAGGCGCAATTGGCGAGCGACCTCCTCGGCGGCCTCTAGGTTGGTCTTTAGCGCCGTGTCTTCGATGCTGCCTTCCTTGGTCGCGCGGCCCGAGTTCACGTCGATGGCGACCAGCGCTTCTGTAATACCAATCACAATATAGCCGCCCGATTTCAGCTGCACTGTCGGGTTAAACATGCCCGAAAGATAGCTTTCCACCCCGTAGCGCGCGAACAGCGGCGTTGGGTCGGCATAGCGGACAACCTGCTTGGCATGGGCGGGCATAATCATGCGCATAAAGTCTTTGGCCGTGCGATAGCCGCCTTCGCCTTCCACCAAAATCTCGTCGATTTCCGACGAATACAAATCGCGGATCGTGCGTTTGATCAGATCGCCTTCCTCGTAGATCGCGGCGGGGGCCATCGATTTCAGGGTCAGTTCGCGGATTTGCTCCCACAGGCGCATGAGGTACTCATAATCGCGCTTAATCTCGGGCTTGGTGCGTTTTGCCCCAGCGGTGCGGATGATAAGGCCTGCGCCTTCGGGCACTTCGATTTCTTGAGCGATTTCTTTCAGTTTCTTGCGGTCGGCGGCATGAACGATTTTGCGCGAAATGCCGCCGCCACGTGCGGTGTTGGGCATCAGCACGCAATAGCGGCCCGCCAGCGAAAGATAGGTTGTCAACGCGGCGCCTTTGTTGCCACGCTCTTCCTTGACCACCTGCACCAGCATGATCTGCCGCACTTTGATGACTTCTTGAATTTTATAGCGCCGCGCGCGAGGGCGGCGGGGGGCCGAGATTTCTTCGGCGATGTCTTCTTCGGCCACGGATTCTATATCATCATCGCTGTCGGACGCGTGATCGATGGCACGGAAAGCGCCGTCTTCGTTATGGGCGGTGTCGGAATCGCGGCTGTGGCCCAGATGGGCATCGTCGGATGTGGTTTCATCGGATGTGGTTTCATCCATTGGCGATGCGTCCGTTGGTGCATCGTGATCGGCATGATCGTCAGCGTGGTCGTGATCATTGGTATGATCGTGGCCGTGATCATCCTTATGGCTGTGATCATCGGCGCTGTGCTCGCCATCATCGCCCAAATCGACCACTTCCATCCCAGAAGGGGTGGCGGGTGCGTCATCTTGTACCATCGGCTCTGGGCCCGCCAGCACTGCATCACTATTGGCGCTTGCGGCCGTGCTCGCGGGGGTTGCGTCGGCTTCAACTGCCTCTACACCGCCCTCGCCTGCCTCGGCAGCAGGTGCCGCGCGGCGGTCACGCCCGCGTCCGCGCGAACGGCGATCATTGCGGCCACTACCTTCGCGGCCACCTTCACGCCCGCCTTCACGAGACCCTTCTTCACGCCGTTCTTCACGCCGTTCTTCACGGGGGCGTGCGCGGCGATTTTCTTCCTCTTCCTCGGCCCGCGCAAAAGCGCGCTCTTCCTCCAACAGCGCTTTGCGGTCAGCCAGCGGGATTTGGTAATAATCGGGGTGAATTTCGGCAAAGGCCAAAAACCCATGCCGATTGCCGCCGTAATCGACAAAGGCCGCTTGAAGCGAGGGTTCGACCCGCGTCACTTTGGCCAGATAGATATTTCCCGCAAGCTGGCGTTTGTTTATTGTTTCAAAATCGAATTCTTCAACACGATTTCCGTCCACCACAACAACCCTTGTCTCTTCGGCATGGGTGGCGTCGATAAGCATTTTCTTTGACATGTTAATCCATTGCGCCGCCTGCGCGAAATGGGCCTTGCCGCGCTGTTTATTTGCGCGTCAGGGCTGATCATTCGTGTGGGGAGGCGTCTTGTTTGGGCGAATAAGGGCGTGCCAAACCTCTGCGCGCCGCCCATCGGGCAGGTCTGCAATTGGGTTTTTATCGCCTCGCGTCTCATCGCGTTGATGTTCAGGCAGCACGCTGCCCGCCTAAGCTAACCCCGTTTTGCGCCATCATATCAGGCGCTTGCGGGTGTTTATCTGGCCAGGGTTGGCCAATCCGGCTGCCTGTTTGCGCGGCGCAATATCACACCTATGCGCATGGGGCAGAGAATTTCTTGGCAGCATCATACCGCCTGCTTTAACCCTAGCGGCAATTGGGGCCAAAGGGCAATGGGTAATTGTAGCGAAATAGGGAACATCAGATCAACTTTTAGGTGTATTTTGGGCGCGCGCATCAGGGCTGCCCGTGATTTTGCGGTCATACCAGCGAAACAGAACCGGATTGACCACGATAGACAGCATCGCGCCTGCCAAGATTAGCCCGCACAAATCCTGCGAAATCAGGCCATCTCCTAAGGCCAGCCCGCCCAGAATAAAGGAAAACGCGCCAATTTGCGCAAACGCAATCGCCACGGGCAGGCTGACCTCTTTGAGCACGCCAATCAGGCGGGTGGTGGTAGCCGCGGCCAGACCAAAGACCGAGCCGCGCCCACAAGCGTGGCCACCGCCATTTGCACCGTGGCACTTGTGGCGGAAGGGGGCGCTCGCGCCCCCGTCTGCGAAGGCAAGCCTTCACAGACTCCCCCTGAGGATATTTTCAGAGTTAGGAAGCAGGCAGAAGGTCTGCTTCCTAACTCCCCAAATATCCAGACACGGGAAGCATGCTTGCCGTGGTGGGGGGAAGCGCGGCGAGGGGGGCAGTCAGCCCCCCTGTTTCGACCTAGACATAATCCCCGCGCGCGAGGCCATACTTGGCCATCTTTTCGTTCAGCGTTCGGCGCGGCAGGCACAACTCGTCCATCACGGCGGCAATACTACCTTTGTGGCGGCGCATGGTGCTGTCAATCAGCATGCGTTCAAAGTCATCGACATAATCTTTCAGCGGCTTGCCTTCGGTGGTCATCGCAGGGCCAGAGGCTTCGTTATCGGCCATCAAAAGCGAGGCAATGCTGCCCGTCCCGCGCCTGCTTTGCAGCACGGCGCGTTCGGCGATGTTGACCAATTGGCGCACATTTCCGGGCCAAGGCGCTTGCAGCAGTTCGGCGGCTTCTTGGGCGGAGACTTGCGGCGCATCGCAGCCGTATTCATCGGCATAATCTGCCGCCGCCGAATTGAACAACGTCAAAATGTCTTCACCCCGCGCGCGCAAGGGCGGGCACAGAATGGTCATTGCACCAAGGCGGAAAAACAGATCGGGGCGCAGAATATCGTCCAGCTTTTTGCCCTGCCCATGTTCATTGCAAATGGCGATAATGCGGGTTTCGGGCGGCAGACCTTGTTCATTGATCAGCGTCAGCAGGCGCGATTGCAGTGCGTGGCTTAGATCTTCCAGATCTTCAAGGCACAGCGTGCCGCCCCGCGCCTCCTCGATCAAGGGTAGCGCGCCATCTTCACTGGGGCCAAAGATGCGGGCGGCCAGTTGATCTTCGCTGTAAGCGGCGCAGGAAATGGTCACAAACTTGCGCGCCGCGCGCGGGCCCACCGCGTGCAGCGCATGGGCAACCAGCGTTTTACCCGTGCCCGTTTCGCCATCAATGAGCACATGGCTATCAGCTTGGCCGAAATCCAAAATGTCCTCGCGCAGGCGCTCCATCGCGGGGGACGTGCCCACCAGCTTTTTCATCAAAACCGACCCGTCGGCCA
>CAMAWZ010000122.1 GCA_945861995.1 Pseudorhodobacter antarcticus | reverse complement strand
ATGTTTTCACCATGGAACAGGCGCTGGAACGCCTACGCCACCTGATTGGGTTTGGCGGCGATTGGGCGGATTTAACCGCCTTTCTGCCCCAAGGCTGGGATGCCAGCCCAATGCGCCGACGTGCTGCGCTTGCCGCGCATTTCGCAGCCAGCCTGGAAATGGCCAAACAGGGCCAAGTCACCCTGCGCCAAGCCGAGGTCTTTGCGCCCATCCAAATCAGGGCTAAAGACGCGCTATGATAGATGATCAAGACCCAGACGATCTGCGCCCGATCCACCGCCCCGCGCGCGAGGAAACGCTGTTTGCCGCCCCGCCTATGGGCGATCAAGAACGCATGGTCGAGGCGGTTTTGTTTGCTGCAAGCGAGCCTGTCAGCATTGCCGAACTCGCCAGCCGAATGCCACATGGCTGCGATCCTGCCGAGGCGCTGGCCCATCTGCGCCGCAGATATGAAGGGCGCGGCGTAGCACTAGTGCGCGTGGGCGATGCTTGGGCCTTTCGCACTGCGCCCGATCTTGGCTATCTGATGCAAAAAGAGGTGACCGAAACGCGGAAATTGTCTCGCGCGGCCATCGAAACCCTTGCCATCATCGCCTATCACCAGCCCGTCACCCGCGCCGAAATCGAGGAAATTCGCGGCGTCGCCGTCTCGCGCGGAACGATTGATCAGTTACTGGAAATGGAATGGATCCGCCTTGGGCGCAGGCGGATGTCGCCGGGGCGGCCCGCGACATTTGTGGTGACGGAAGCTTTCCTTGACCATTTCGGTCTGGAATCCGCCCGCGATCTGCCGGGCCTGCGCGAGTTGCGCGCAGCGGGGCTGCTGGATAACCGCCCGCTACCTGGCAATATCGCGCGGCCAAACGACGACGACACCGACGCCGATGATATCAGACAATCAGAACTTTTTGAGGAGTAGCGCAATGGATGTTAACCGACTGATCAACATGTTCATGGGCATATTCATGAAAAAGATCGTGAACTTAGCCGTGAACAAAGGCGTGCAATACGCCGCATCGCGCGGCAAGCGCGAGGCAGATATGACCGATGCCGAACGCGCACAAGCGCAAGCTGGCCGCGATATGGCTGGGCGCACCAAGCACATCCGCAATGCAACACGGCGGTTTTTCTGACCTAGGCAAGGCAAAGTATGCACCGCCATGGCGCAAGACATTTGACCCGAACCTGCGAGTTTGCTCGCGGGTCATAAATGAATACGTACAAAAGAATGCAGGTTCGCGCTTCATCTTTTTTCAAATATCCTCGGGGGGAGCGTAGCGTGGGGGGGCTCGCTAGCCCCCCCATACGGCCGTATTCGCGCGAACGGCGCCCGCCGCGGCGTCCCGATGTGGCCGCGCTGGCGGCAGCGGATGCTTCGGCAAATGTGGCCCCCGCCTCAACCGCTTCCAAAACGCGGGCAAAGCGGATCCATTCGCCGCCATTGGCATCGTGGTTCATCAACATATTGGCGGCGCGGATCGCCTCCATTTCCACTTGGCGCACGGGGTTCATAATGGCGCTGGTCATGCCCGCGCCAATCGCCATTGGCAAAAATGCGGCGTTGATCCCGTGGCGATGCGGCAGACCAAAGCTGATGTTGGATGCGCCGCAGGTCGTGTTCACGCCCAGTTCTTCGCGCAGGCGGCGTACCAGTGAGAATACCTGATGTCCTGCCGTCGCCATGGCCCCAATCGGCATAACCAAGGGGTCAACCACGATATCATGGGCAGGAATGCCGAAATCGGCAGCGCGCTGAACGATTTTCTTAGCCACGGCAAAGCGCACGTCAGGGTCTTGGGAAATGCCCGTGTCATCGTTGGAAATCGCCACGACAGGCACGTTATACTTTTTAACCAAAGGCAGCACCAATTCCAGCCGGTCTTCTTCGCCCGTGACAGAGTTTAGCAGGGGCCGGCCCTCGCAGGCCATCAGCCCCGCCTCAAGCGCGCCCGGAACCGAGCTGTCGATGCACAAAGGCACATCGACAACCTCTTGAATGCGCATAATCAAATCGCGCATCAGGGGCGGCTCGACAAAGTTGTTGTCGGCATAGCGCGGGTCGGTCGCCATTTTATTGGTAAACACAGCGCCCGAATTGACGTCCAGAACGGTTGCCCCGCAGGCCACCTGTTCCAGCGCATCACGCAGCACAGTGTCGAAATTGCCCGCCTCTAGTTCGGCGGCCAATTTCTTGCGCCCCGTAGGGTTGATCCGTTCGCCAATCACGCAGAAGGGTTCTTCAAAACCGATGACCACGGTTTTGGTTTTTGATTCGATCACTGTGCGCGTCATGGCGGCTCCTTTGGGTTATGCAGCAGGCTGTCAGACTGCGGGTTGGCAGGCTGGCCCGCCGTTTTCCGCCGCCCAAGTGGCATTGGTCTTGATCCCGCCTAGCGGGAAAAAGTGCACTTGTTCAATGGCGAAATTGGGATTTTTGGCTTTATGCGCGGCAAGGCCTGCGATTATGTCGTCGGGGTTATAGGGCAGCAGCAGCTTCGTCACATCCATCGCCCGCTTTTGCAGCACGCGAAGCGATGCGCCCACGCCGCAAGCAATGGCGAACTTGATCAGCGTTTGCAATTTCGCTGGCCCTGCAATGCCAATATGCACAGGCAGGCCCACGCCTTCGTCGGACAAGCGCTGTACCCATTCGATCACGGGCTGCGCTTCAAAACAGAATTGCGTCGCCATCGCCATTTTGGCATCGGTACGCTGCGAAAACGCGTATTTCCAGCGCGCCGCTTCCATCACGGCGCGGTCGCTGCCATCGGGGTCGATATCTTTATTTCCCTCGGGGTGGCCCGCCACATTCAGGCGGTCAAACCCGTCAAACGCCCCCGATTCGAGAAGCTGCATCGAGGTGGCATAATCGCCCACAGGGGTCGGGACGCCGCCCGCCAGCAGCAGGCCTTCGCGCACGCCCACGTCTTTGTAACGCTGGGCCCAGACGCCCAGCGTCGCACGATCTTTGATAATGCGGGCAGGAAAATGCGGCATCACTGTAAAGCCTTCGCCCACAATCCGCGCGGCAGTGGCAACCATGTCTTCAATCGGCGTGCCCTCGATATGGGCGACGTAAACCCTTGTGCCAGATGGCAAAATAGCGCGGAAATCTTCCACCTTTTCGGCCGTGCGTGGCATCACTTCGATGGAATAGCCCGCCAGAAACGCCTCAACTTCGGCATTGCTTGCGTGCGGCGCGCTTTCGGATTTGAAATTGAACAAGGCCATGGCCATTCCCCTTAGAATTTAATTAGTTTTTGGGCTCTTGCCAGCCGTCATTGGCAATCAGCACCTTGATGCGGTCTGTATCATAGGCCGCGTCAAGGCGCGCGGCCTCTGCGCGGGCCACCTCACCAGATTCGCCGACGACCTCGTATGCGGGCGCTTTACGCCATTCGGCCAGATAGGCATCGGCATCTTTTGCGCCAATCTTCATCGCGCAGCGGTCAATCGCCTGTTCAAACCGTTCAGGAAGCTGCACTTTTGATGCGCTGCGCCCCTTGCCCACGATCACTTGCGCAGGAATATCGCGCCAATAAACCACCACCACATCTGCCATATTCGCCCCCTGAATTGCCCGTATGTAAGCATCATTTGCCGCCCATCATGGCAGGATTTCGACCAAAGCCATAGCGCTTGCGACGCATACCTGTCGCTTTTGGTCCCCTAGACAGCCCCCGTGAAGCGCGATACCCTTGCCTCAACCACAGATGGAGGGCGACATGACGCCCACGCGTCCCCAAGGGGCGGACGCACCGCACAGCGCGATCGAGGCGGCTTCCGCCGTCTCTCCGCCAGCGCAACCGCCTGCCCCCCTTATGCCCGCTTCGGGGCAGCTTTATGCTGCGGTCGATTTGGGCACAAATTCGTGCCGTATGCTGATTGCCCAGCCAAAGGGCAGTCAGTTTGTGATATTGGACAGCTTTTCCAAAACTGTGCAGCTTGGCGCGGGGCTAGAGGCATCGGGCCGCCTGTCGCGCGCATCGATGCAGCGCACTTTGCAGGCGCTGCGCATCTGCCAAAAGAAAATGGATGCGCTTGGCGTGACCAAAATGCGCCTTGTTGCCACCGAGGCGTGCCGGCGCGCGCGCAATGGGCGCGATTTTATGCGTCAGATCAAACGCGAAACGGGCCTGTATTTTGAAATTATCAAGGCCGAGGAAGAGGCGCGGCTGGCAGTGATTTCCTGCGCGCCCTTGGTTCTGCCCGATACCGAGCAGTTGCTTGTGGTGGATATTGGCGGCGGGTCAACCGAACTGGTCTGGGTGGATATATCGAACGTGGCCCCAAATCAGCGCGCGCAATCTATCATGCGGCTGCATTCGGGCTTTGGCGCGCAGGCGCAGGGCGGCGCGCGCGTGGTGGATTGGATATCCATTCCCCTTGGGGTTGCAACGCTGAAAGATCAGTTTCACGATGTCGAAGACGACGGCGCGCGCTTTGCGCTGATGAGTTGGTTTTTTGAAGAACAGCTTGCCAATTTTTCGCCCTATAATTCGGCCCAAGCGCGCACGGGGTTTCAGATTATTGGCACCTCTGGCACAGTGACGACTGTGGCTGCGTCTTTTCTGGGCCTTAAACGCTATGACCGCGCCAAGGTGGACGGGCTGCACATGACATCGGATCAGATTCAATCGGTGATCCGCGAATATCTTACCTTGGGGCCGGAAGGGCGCAGGCGCGATCCGCGCATTGGGCGCGACCGTCACACGCTGATTATGTCGGGGGCGGCTATCCTTCAGGCACTTATGCGGATATGGCCTACAGATAAGCTATCCGTGGCAGATCGCGGCCTGCGCGAAGGGCTGCTTTATGCACAAATGAGCGCGGATGGCGTGTTAGAGGATGGGCCATTTCTATGACCGACAATAAAGGCGAAAAGAACACCTCGGGGCGCGGGCAGCGTGATTTGCGCGTGCGGGTGAAAACCGCCAAGGGGCGCAAGCTGTCCTCGACGCTGTGGCTGGAACGCCAGTTGAACGACCCCTATGTGCAGCGCGCCAAGAAAGAGGGGTTTCGCGGCCGCGCGGCCTATAAGATTATGGAACTGGATGATAAATACGGCTTTTTAAAACCCGGCGCGCGGGTGGTTGACCTTGGCTGCGCGCCAGGCGGGTGGTGCCAAATTGCCGTGCCGCGCGTCAACGCGCTGGGGGATCGTGCCAATAAACCCATTGGCACGATTTTGGGTATTGATTTGCAACTGGTCGAGCCGATTGCGGGTTGCCAGTTGCACCAGCTTGATTTTCTAGAAGACGGTGCGGATGAAAAGGTCAAAGAATGGCTGGGCGGCAAGGCCGACGTGGTGATGTCGGACATGGCCGCTGCTGCATCGGGCCACAAAGGCACAGACCATTTGCGCATCATTGCTCTGATCGAGGCGGCGCTGACCTTTGCCTTTGACGTTCTGGATGAAGGCGGCACTTTTGTGGCCAAGGTGCTGGCAGGGGGCGCAGAAAATGAAATGCAAGTGCAGTTAAAGCGCGCCTTTACCAAAGTTGCCAATGTCAAACCCCCAGCGTCGCGCGCTGACAGTTCGGAAAAATTCGTGGTGGCCATGGGCTTTCGCGGCAGCAAATTTGCCCCGCAGCCCGATCCGCGTGATCTGCCGATTTAGGCCCAGCCAATTTAGGCCCAGCCAATTTAGGCCTTGGGGGGCGGCAAACTGGCGCGCATTCAATCGCTGACTTGGTCTTGGGGCGTATCTTCCAGTTTGTACAAGTTATCGGCGGGCACATCAGGCGGGGGCAGGCCAAGGCTGCGCAATTCCAGCAGCGGGTCGCGTCCGTCATGGGCCGATGCCACGCGGTACACCTCTAGCACCTCGGCGCTGATCAGCCCACGCTGCCACAGCAGCATCGCTGCACCATACCGCACACGCCCCGAACCACGCTGGCCAAGCGGCGCGTGGATAAATTGGGCGGGATCGTCAGCCATTGCTGCGAAAGGCAAGACGTTCGTCCTGCAAGCGGCGCTTTTCGGCGCGGTTCATGATGATACCAGCGGCAATCACCCCCGCCCCCACAGTAACCACCATCAGCGTGGCCAGCGCGTTGATGTCAGGCGTCACGCCCAGTTTGACCTTTGACCAGATCAGCAGCGGCAAAGTGGTTGATCCGGGCCCGGTGGTAAAGGTTGTGATTACCACATCATCGAGCGAAATCGTAAAGGCCAAAAGCCAGCCCGACCAAATGGCGGGCGAAATCACGGGCAGAGTGATGTCAAACAGCACCTGCCACGGGCGCGATCCTAAATCTATCGCCGCCTCTTCAATGGCGCGGTCAGCTTGCTGCATGCGCGCAGAAACAATGGTGGTCACAAAGACCATCGAAAAAGTGATATGCGCCAAGGTGATGGTGGTAAACCCGCGGCTGCTGGGCCAACCAACCAAATGCCCCATCAGAATAAAGAAGATCAGCAATGATATACCCGTGATCACTTCGGGCATGATCAACGGCGCGGTTACCAGCCCCGAAAACAAACTGCGCCCGCGAAACTTGCCAAAACGGACAAGCGCGATGCCTGCCATTGTGCCCAAAATGGTGGCAACGCTGGCCGATATAAAGGCGATTTTCAGCGATAGGATCAGCGCGTCAATCACCTTTTCGTTGGAAAGTAGTGAGACATACCATTTCATCGAAAACCCGCCCCAAACTGTGGCAAGGCGCGATCCATTGAACGAATAGACCATCATCGACAAGATCGGCACATATAAAAAGGCGAAGCCAAAGCACAGTGCCGTGATCAAAAAAGTGGGTCGGCGGTTCATTTCCCCCCCTCGGCGCGGGCCTGATAGCGGGTATAAATCATGGTCGGGATAACCATCAAAACCAAGAGCGCCACGGCAACTGCCGCAGCCATCGGCCAATCGCGTGCTTGGGCAAATTCGTCTTGAATGATCTTGCCAATCATCGGTTGCGCGGCATCGCCCACCAGCGTTGGAATAACCAGTTCCCCCGCCGCAGGGATGAACACCAGCATCCCCCCCGCCACGATACCCGGAATAGACTGCGGCAGGGTGATGTTCCAAAACACCTGAAAAGGGCGGCTGCCCAAATCCATCGCCGCCTCGTTCAAGGTGGTATCCAACCGCTCTAGGCTGGCATAAAGCGGCAAGATCATGAACGGCAAATAGCAATAGACGATCACCACAATCACCGCAAAATT
>CAMAWZ010000121.1 GCA_945861995.1 Pseudorhodobacter antarcticus | reverse complement strand
CGTCAGAGCGCTTCCGCGCCCGAAATGATTTCAATCAGCTCTTTGGTGATCGCAGCTTGGCGCGAGCGGTTGTAGATGGTCGTATATTTGGTGATCATCTCGCCAGCGTTGCGGGTCGCGTTGTCCATAGCCGACATCCGCGCGCCCTGCTCGGATGCTGCGTTTTCCAAAAGTGCGGTGAAGATTTGCGTGGCCACACCGCGTGGCAACAAATCGGCCAAGATGGCTTCTTCGCTGGGTTCATAGTCGTAAATCGCATCCGCCGCAGCGCCGCCTTCAAACTTGGCGGGGATCACTTGCTGCGCGGTTGGGATCTGCGCAATCACCGATTGGAAGCGGTTGTAGAAAATCGTGACAACATCGCATTCGCCATGTTCAAACCGCGCCAGCACATCGCGCGCGACGTTTTGCGCATCCGAATAGCCAAGGCGTTTGACCGCGCTCATATCGACATGGCCAACCATGTAGGCAGCAAAATCGCGGCGCAATTGTTCGCGCCCCTTTTTGCCCACAGTCAGAATCTTTACCGTTTTGCCAGCAGCGATCAGCTCGTTTGCGCGGGCACGGGCCAGACGCACGATATTGGTGTTGAAACCGCCGCACAGGCCGCGTTCCGATGTCATCACCACCAAAAGCTGTACTTGATCGCTGCTCGTGCCTGCCAGCAAGCGCGGGGCGGTTGCCGAACCGCTAGCTGCCTGCGCAAGGCCCGCCATCACGGCAGTCATGCGGGCAGCATAGGGGCGGGCAGCTTCGGCGGCATCTTGCGCACGGCGCAGTTTTGCCGCCGAAACCATCTGCATGGCTTTGGTGATCTTGCGGGTGTTCTTCACACTCGCGATCTTGTTCTTAAGGTCCTTTAGGCTGGGCATCCGTTATCTCCCTGCCCCGCCGTTAGGCGAAGTCTTTCGCAAAAGCTTCGATTTCGGCACGGATCGCTTTTTCCAAATCGCCCGCAACTTTGCGGTCGTTCTGGGTGATGTCGTCGAGCAGTGCACGGCCCGCGCCGCGCAGATGCTTCAGCAAGCCTGCCTCGTAACGGCCCACATCCTTGACGGCTACCTTATCCAAATACCCTGCCGTGCCTGCGAAAATCACGCAGACAATCTCGGCATTGGTCATGGGCGAGTATTGGTTTTGCTTCATCAGTTCCGTCAGACGCGCACCGCGGTTCAGCAGCGCTTGGGTCGAGGCGTCAAGGTCAGAGCCGAACTGCGCAAAAGCCGCCATTTCGCGGTATTGTGCCAGTTCCAGCTTAACCTTACCTGCCACCGATTTCATGGCATTGGTTTGGGCGGACGATCCCACGCGCGACACCGACAGACCCGTGTTTACCGCAGGGCGGATGCCTTGGTAGAACAGTTCGGTTTCCAAGAAAATCTGCCCATCGGTGATCGAGATCACGTTGGTTGGAATAAAGGCCGAAACGTCACCACCTTGGGTTTCAATAATTGGCAGCGCGGTCAGCGACCCTGCGCCGAAATCTTCGTTCAGCTTGGATGAGCGTTCCAGCAAACGGCTGTGCAGATAGAACACGTCGCCGGGGTATGCTTCGCGGCCTGGTGGGCGGCGCAGCAACAACGACATTTGGCGGTATGCCACGGCCTGCTTGGACAAATCATCATAGATGATCAGCGCATGGCGACCATTGTCGCGGAAGAATTCCGCCATCGATGTCGCGGCATAGGGGGCCAAGAACTGCATTGGCGCTGGGTCAGATGCAGTTGCAGCCACCACGATGGTGTAGGCAATCGCGCCCGTTTCTTCCAACTTTTTCACCAATTGCGCCACGGTCGAACGCTTTTGCCCGATAGCGACATAAACGCAATACAGCTTTTTGTATTCGTCATCGCCAGCCGCTTCGTTATACGACTTTTGGTTCAAAATGGTGTCCAGCGCTACGGCGGTTTTGCCTGTTTGGCGGTCACCAATGATCAATTCGCGCTGGCCGCGCCCAACTGGGATCATCGCGTCCACTGCCTTTAGGCCAGTCGCCATCGGCTCGTGCACCGATTTGCGCGGGATAATGCCGGGGGCCTTAACGTCTGCCACCGAACGCTTGGTCGATACGATAGGGCCTTTGCCGTCAATCGGGTTGCCCAGACCGTCCACAACACGGCCCAGCAAACCATCACCCACAGGCACGTCCACGATAGACTTGGTGCGCTTAACGGTGTCGCCTTCTTTGATGTCTTGGTCAGACCCAAATATAACCACGCCGACGTTGTCAACTTCAAGGTTCAGCGCCATGCCGCGAATACCGCCGGGGAATTCGACCATCTCGCCCGCCTGAACATTGTCCAGACCATGCACACGGGCAATCCCGTCGCCCACCGACAGAACGCGGCCCACTTCGGCCACGTCAGCATCTTTACCAAAATTCTTGATCTGGTCCTTGAGGATCGCAGAAATTTCCGCTGCCTGAATTGCCATCACCCAACCTCTTTCATTGCATTTTGCAGAGCTGCGAGCCGCGCCTTGACCGACGTGTCGATCATGGTCGAGCCCAGCTTAACGATCAAACCGCCGATGAGGGTTTCATCAACAGTGGTGTTCAATTTCACATCTTTGCCAACCTTGGCTTTAAGCGAGGCGGCCAGCGCCTGCGCCTGCGCCGCTGTCATCGCCACAGCCGAGTTGACATCCGCCGTCACTTCGCCCTTTTCCGCTGCGATGCGCGCGCGCAAGGCAGCAACAAGCTGCGGCACCACGAACAGGCGGCGGTTAGACGCCATCAGCGCCAATGTATTGGCCATCATCGGGGCCAAGCCCATTTTGGCGGCAATCGTGCCCATCGCTGCGCCTTGCTCGGCGCGGCTGACCACGGGGGATGCAATCATTGCGGCAAATTCTTGGCTGGCAGCCAAGGCAGCGGCCAAGCTATCGGTATCAGACTCTAGCTGGGCCAGCGCCTTTTCCTCTTTCGCAATCTCGAACACGGCTTGCGCATAGCGCGAAGCGATGGAGAGGGACATTGAAACTGGTTCGGACACGGGTTCCCCTTTGCCTTGTCACACCCCTGCGCCACCTTGCCCTCCGCCCTTTGGGCAGACCACAACCACGGCGCATAAATGTATGCGTCTGTAGATTTGGCGCGTCTCTAACAGAGGCACTTGCATCCCGCAACAGGGCAAACTGCCAATTCTTGCCTTTTCTGAGCTACAATTTGCGCCCAGCACTGGGCCAATGCTGCGCACGCACGGCGCGGGCAAATTCCCACCCCAATATGCTGCGGCAACTTGGCGCAGGCTGGCCTTAGGACGGGGCATTAAGCAGATTATTCAGTGGCGAATTGACCGAATCGTCAAGACTGGGTTATTTTCGACTTGTGGTTGTGTCTGGGCGGCGTTTCTTGTTTTTTGTGCGCGTGCAGGCGCATTGGGGTTGATGAGTTGGAACTTTTGCTCGTTTTGATGGGGCTGTTTGGCACATCGGCTGCGATGGCGATGTTTGATCTTGCCCCCAACAAAGGCACGTCAGGCGATGACCCCAGCGATGATCTGCAAAAGAAAGAATTCACCGCATCCGCGCATGAAATATCTGGCACGCAAGACGCCGATACATTCTACCTTTCGGGCACGGCGACGGGCTATGGCGGCAAAGGTGCCGACACTATAGACGTCACTGACAGCGCTGTCGCCTATGGCGAAAACGGGTTTGACACAATGGTGGCCGACAAGGCCAGTATCATCTACGGCGGCAACGGCGCAGACAGCTTGACCGCTTACGAAAACGCGCGCGCCTATGGCGGCGATAATGGCGATGTCATGTTCAGTGACGCTTTTGCCAGCAGCCACCGCGGCGCGGGGGATGATACCATCACAGCATTGGGCCAAAGCTGGGGCGATGATGGGGATGACCAGTTTTCGATCGACCTAGGCGGTAATGCCGCAGTCGCAGTATTTGGCGGCGCGGGCGATGATACGATAGTCGGCAGTGGCGGCGGCGCGTCCACCGTTTACGGCGGGCTTGGCGATGACCTGATTGATTCCGAAGGCTTTTTGGCTATGGGCGATGCGGGCAATGATACCATCGTGAACGCCTTCAGTGGCGGCGGCGGGGCGGATTCGGTCTTTGGGGGCGACGGTAATGACAGCCTTAGCGGCGATACCACCCATTACGGCGGCGAAGGCGATGATACGATCTTTGCCGAAATGGGGTGCGGCTATGGCGACGGCGGCAATGACAGGGTTGCGGCGCAGTATGCCTATGGCGGGGCGGGCGACGATATGCTGCGCCTGCTACCCTTTTCTGGCGAAGGTTATGTCAGCGGCAGCGAGGCCTATGGCGGCGATGGCGATGACCCGCTGCGCGGCGCTCTGGATTACATCTATGATATGGGCGCGGCGAAAATCCTATCGGGCGGCGCGGGCAATGATCTGATCTATGCCAAAGGCGGCGAGCAGGTGGACGCAGGCGCAGGCAATGACACCGTGTTTGCCTTTACCGCCAGCTATGCCGAAACCACCAACATGACCCTTGGCGATGGCGCGGATAATCTGGTGATGACACTGGCCCCCGCCAGCGGTGATGATACAGGCGATGAAATGGGATCGGTGACAGTTCAGGATTTCAACCCCGCAACTGACCATTTGGCGCTGATCGTGGCCCCCGGCAATGTGGCGGGGCTGCAATACACCATCACACCCAACCTTGCGGGCGGGAACACCGAGGTGACCTTCACCTTGCTTGGCGCATCCGTGATTTATGATTTTCAGGGCCTAACCAGCCTGAACGCCAGCGCGATCAAGCTTTACGCAGATGAGGCGGCAGTTGCCGCTGGCGTGTCCTATCGGACATTGTCCTAGGGCCCACTGTCTTTAAGTGCGGTTCTTAGGCGCTATTTGGGCAGATGACTGGGCTGCCTAGGTGTCGGCACGTTCGGGCTTGGCACAGGCGCGCCCACACCTTCCAGCGCCCGCAAAGGGCGGCGCACGACGGCGCTTAGGCCGCCGCGCGTGGGGGCATAGACTTGTTTGCTGGCCTCAATCATCAAAACGCCGCCCGCCAGCCAAGGCAACGCGCGGCCAAAACCTTCCCAAAAACTGGCAGTTTGCAGCCAGAACTTGCTGTCAGACGGGGGCGCGAACAGCGTGGTTTGGCTGTGCTCTGGCGTGAATCCGTGGCGTTTTAGCTGCGCTTCCAACTGCCCGCCCGAATAGGGGCGACCATGACCAAAGGGCGTGCTATCGCCGCGCGTCCAAAGCCCCGCGCGGTTGGGCACAATCGCCAGCAGCCGCCCGCCTGGGCCAAGGGTGCGATACGCTTCGTCTAGCACCGCTTCGGGGTTTGTGGCGGTTTCCAGCCCGTGCATCAGCACCAAACGGTCCACAAAACCCGTGGCAATGGGCCAGCGCGCCTCGTCACACAAAACCGATACATTTGACTGCCCTGCAGGCCACGGCATCACCCCTTGGGGGCCAGGCATCAGGGCAATCACCCGCCGCGCTTCGGCCAGATAGGGGCGCAGCAAGGGCGCGGCAAAGCCATACCCCACCACCGCCTGCCCCGCCATCGGCGGCCAAAGCCGCGCCACCTGATCACGGATCGCGCGCTGCGCCACGCGGCCCAGCTGCGTGCGATAATAAAAATTCCGCAGATCCAGCACATCAAGATGCATTGCAGGTCGCGCCTTTTGCCGTCAAACTGAAACCTGACCCCGTGATATACGAAAATAGGCAGGCTGTGCCATGCATTTATGTATATCTGCCGCCGCACCTGCCCAAAGGACACATCATGCCGCTGATTTTGGAAACCATCCCCTGCCTTGCCGATAACTACGCCTATCTGATCCACGATCCAGCCACAGGCGAGACGGCGCTGATCGACGTGCCCGAAGCCCCGCCGATTTTGGCGCGGCTTTCGGAAAAGGGTTGGGTGCTGCATCAGATTTTCATCACGCACCACCACCCCGATCATATCGATGGCGTGGCGGATATGGTGGCAGCCACGGGCGCGGCGGTGCTTGGCGGGGCGGATGACGCCCACCGCCTGCCCCCCCTTGCCCGCACCCTGCGCGAAGGCGACACCGTTTCTGTGGGCGCGCATGAGGGGCGGGTGCTGGATGTGTCTGGCCATACTGTCGGCCATATTGCCTTTGTTTTTGATGGTGCAGGCGAGGAGGGCGAGACGCTGGCCTTTACCGCCGATAGCTTGATGGCCGCAGGCTGCGGGCGTTTGTTTGAAGGAACCCCCGATCAGATGTGGGCCAGTTTGCAAAAACTAGCTGCCCTGCCCGATGACACTTGGGTTTGCTCGGGCCATGAATATACCACCAGCAACTTGGCTTTTGCCGCGCATGTGGATGCAGACAACCCCGCACTGCATGCCCGCATTGAAAAGGTGAAAAAGGCCCGCGCCGAAGGGCGCGCGACAGTTCCCTCGCGCCTGTCAGGCGAGAAGGCAACCAACCCGTTCTTGCGGTCTGGCGAGGCGGCGCTGAAATCCTTTATCGGCCAGCCAGAAGCAACCGATGCCCAAACCTTTGCCGCCCTGCGCGCGCTGAAGGACAATTTCAGGGGCTAACCGCCCCCCTTTCCCGAATGTTAACAAAAAAAACGCAAGGCAACGCAAAATAGCACTTGAAGTGGGCAAAATAAAAACGATCCTTAACCCTACCGGGCTAGGATAAAATTAGGGGATCACCGCGGGCCATCCGTCCGGACGATCCGCAGCAAAGGAGCACGAAGGTGCCATCATTTTCGACCACGCTGGAACAGGCTATTCACGCGGCTTTGGCACTGGCCAATGCGCGCAAACACGAACTTGCCACGCTAGAGCATTTGCTACTGGCCCTGATTGACGAGCCAGAGGCGGCGCGCGTGATGCAGGCCTGCTCGGTTGATCTGGCTGGCCTGCGCAAAACGCTGGTCGAGTTTATCGATGACGATCTGGCCACCTTGATTACCGAGGTTGAGGGGTCAGAGGCCGTACCAACCGCCGCCTTCCAGCGCGTGATCCAGCGCGCGGCGATCCACGTGCAATCATCGGGCAGGTCAGAGGTGACGGGCGCCAATGTTCTGGTTGCCATTTTCGCCGAACGCGAAAGCAATGCGGCCTATTTCCTGCAAGAACAGGACATGACGCGCTATGACGCGGTGAACTTCATTGCGCATGGCGTGGCCAAAGACCCATCCTTTGGCGAGGCGCGCCCCGTTGTTGGGGCCGAGGATGAAACCG
>CAMAWZ010000120.1 GCA_945861995.1 Pseudorhodobacter antarcticus | reverse complement strand
ATCAGGCGCTGGCGGGCATAGGAAAAACCTGCGTCAAACACCGCCAATATCACAAAAATCGACACGATGGTGGCCAGCGTATTCCACGCCTGGTGTGCAATCACGCGGTCAACAATGGCCTGAAACATCAAAGGCAGCGAAAAGGCAATTAAATTGCCCGTCAGCCCCGCCGCCACCACCCCCGCCAAAAGCCATTTCTGCGTTGCAAGCGCTGGCAAAAACCACGACAGGCCAAAGGGTTGCGCGGGCGCAGTTGCAGCCGCCCTAGGCCGCGCAAGCATGATTTGGCTGTTCCAATCTGCCAAGATCTGATCGCGCGGGATCATTTGAATGCCCGCCGCCTCATCCACTGGGTCAAGGATAGCGGCCATCGGCCCCGTTTCCTTGACCACCACCAAAACAAGGATCACCCAGCGCCCGTCTTTCATGGGCAAAAGGGCGGGGTAGGCGGTGCCTAGGCCAGTGGCGGTTTCCCAAGTGCAATTTTCCAGCAACTTGGCGTCAAAGCGCGCTTTTGAAAAGGCTTCGGCCACCGAAAGTGCCATATCGCCATCAACCAAACTGGGCAATTCATCAGGCCGTAGGGTGACACCATGATGCGAGGCCACCAAAAAGGTGGCCCTCAGCGCCGACATACGCCGTTGTTGAACGGCCAATTCTTGGCCAAGTTTGGAATCAGAGATCGTCATAGGGTGACCCTAATCCCGTTAATCTTAACACGGGGTTACGATCTGGCTTGGTCTAGGAAACTCTGTTTGCAACAAAAGCTGAGCCTAGATGATAGCCTTTTCCTCGAACGGCTCATTACGGGCGATGCGGCCAAAGCCCAAGGGACGCATGTCTAGGCTGCGGTATGTGCCAAGCGTGATCCATTCGGCCATCGCGCGGCCCATTGCGGGGGCTTGTTGCAAGCCGTGGCCCGAAAATCCATTCATGAACAAAAAGTTTTCCACCTGGTCATGCGGGCCAATAATGGCATTGGCATCTAGCGTATTCATGTCGTAATGGCCTGCCCATTCGCGCATGACTTTTATAGATTCAAATGCGGGAATTCTGGTGGCCAGAACCGGCCAGACATGGTCTTGCCACATCGACAAATCCATAGAAAAATCATCGAACTCGACAGCGGGGTCGATATGCGAATGCGCCCCCGCCATATAGCTGGTTTTGGTATCTTGCCGCACATGCACGCCTGATGGATCAATTGTCAGGGGCAAATCGCGGGGCAGGGGCCGCTCGGCCGTAAAGACCCAAGTATAGCGTTTGCGCGGCTCGATTGGGATATCTATCCCCGCTAGGGCGGCGACCTGCGCGCCGTGTGTGCCGCTGGCGTTGATAACATCGCCGCAGGCCACCTGCTCGCCCGTAGCAAGTTTTACAGACACAACGCGGCGTCCATCTGGCGATTTGGTTATGCCCACCACTTCGTTTTCAATGTATTCCACCCCCCGTTCGCGCGCGGATCGGCGCAGCCAATCGAACATGGTGTTGCCATCGAAATAGCCCTCGTCCACCGTGTTGATGCTGCCAAGGGTCAGATCGTCGGTGGTATAGAACGGATATTCGGCGGCGATTTCCGCAGCGGTCATCAGCCGCGTGGCCGCCCCTGCCAGCGTTTGCACGCGGTGCGAGGCGCGCAGAACTTCGGCAAATTCAGGCGTGTTGGCCAGATACATATAGCCGTAATTCTGAATGCGCATCTGCGGCACGCGCGGATCGTTGTCCATATAGCGCGGCAAATTCTGGAAAAACTCTGCCCCGAACTGCGAAATTTGCACATTCAAATGGGTCGAAAACTGCTGGCGAATGCACGAATTGGTCAGCGCCGTGCCGGCAGTTTGATAGGTTGGATCGCGCTCGACCACCAAAATGCGGCCCGAAAAATCGGCGCTATTGGATAAAAACCATGCGGCCGAGGATCCCATAATTGCGCCGCCGATGATGACAACATCGTAACTTTTGCATATGGCAGATTGCTGGGGCATTATCGCTCGAAATTTGAAAAAAAGTATTGCTTTTGGACTGACATCTTAGACATGGCGCAGAGCGGCCTGCAAGTGGGGTGGACGCTTATTTGCAGCAAGGCTGGGGCAAGTAAAAGTCGCGTGAATGCGTGACGTGCTTGCAAAGCAGAAGTAATTGCGACCTGATCTAGGCAGGAATTCTGCCTGCCACTTGGTGCATCGCTTGTTTTTCGTGCTGGTGTTGCGCACGCGGGGCGCGTCGTCGTCGCAGCGGCGTAGGCGAAATACGCGCATTTGTCGGAACCGCTTTTCAGGGCTGGGCATACTTGCGAAAAAAAATCGGTAGCCGCACAACGTCGCTTGCTCGCAAGCTGCGCAATCCACCCAACGGCCTGATATTGCTAGAACAGGTGAGTTTCCGTCGCGCTTGGGCTTGGCTGGGTGTCAAACACGTCTTCGCGGGTGGGCACTTTGTGGGCACCGTGCCTGCCCCCTTCTAGACGCAAACGCATATCTTGCAATCGAATCTTCGCCAGAATCGCACCAACGTTCAGCGTGAGATCTGCCCCCTTAGCGGCCGCAGTGCCTTTAAGGCAGCGCGAGATATCGCCCAAGCACTGTGAAAGCAGGTCAATGTCTTGCAAAGCGGCGCCCAAGGTGGGCGCTATGGGGTGCGAGACCAACGGCAAAACTTCCTCTTCGATCCGCAAAAGCAAATCCACACAGCGCATGACTTCTGCCTCTATCCCCTTCAAAAATTGGTCAAGCGGCATCTGTTCGGGGTGTGTGGTCATGTCAAAGTTTCCCCACAACACTTTCAATCGCCGCCTTGACCGTGGCCGAGGTAAAGGGTTTGCGGATGAGATTGTTCAGACCCAATTGCTGGCCTTCGCGCACAATATCAGGACTTGGCGTTCCCGTGATCAAAATAAACCCAATGCGCTGCGTCGTCTTGGCGCTGCGCAGCGCGCGCAAAAGCTGCAGGCCGGTCATTCCGGGCATGTTCATGTCAGAAATTACCAGGTGCACGGGGTTAGCGGCCAGCTTTCCCAAAGCCACTTTAGCATCATTTTCCGTAGCATAATGTTTGATACCGATCTCATCGAGCGATTGCGCAATCAGCGCGCGGCTGACCGACATATCGTCGACAATCATAATGCGAAGGTTCTCTTTTAGGCTCATAGTGCGGACTCACTTCTACTTTCAGGGCAATGAGGTCTTGGCATAAACTGTGATGCCCACGCTGCGCATCGTGGCCAGCGCTGGCCCAGATAGCCGCTCGGAATGGCCGATAAACAGGTGGCCACCCAAGGTGGTTTGCTGGGAAAATCTATCCCAAAGGCGGGCTTGAGTTGGGGCATCAAAGTAGATGGCAACGTTGCGGCAGAAAATCGCATCAAAACCTTGGCGCATCGGCCAATCTTCGATCAAATTCAATTCGGCAAAAGAGATCAGTTTGCGCGGTTCGGCGTCGATCGCAAACATCTCAGTGGCAGTCGCTGGCTTCAGGAACTTATGCAACGCCGCGGGAATTGCTGTGCGCTGATCTGCGGGATATTCGCCCGTTTGCGCTGTATCCAAAATGCGCGGGTCGATGTCCGAAGCAAGGATCTTGAGATCAAGTTGCGCTGCGTCAGGACAGCTTTCAAGAATCAGCATCGCTATAGAATAAGGCTCTTGGCCAGCAGAGCATCCCGCTGACCAAAGCCGCACCCTTTGCCCAGCACGGGCCTTTGTGATGAAACCTGGTAACAGCTTATCGCGCAAAAAGTCAAAATGGTGGTTTTCGCGAAAAAATTGGGTCACGTTTGTGGTCAGGGCTGACAAAAACTCGCTACGCTCGACTGCGTGATCCGCGTGCTTTACATAGGCAAGATATGTTGAAAAGTCGCGCAGGCCAAGGATGCGCAACCTCTTGATAAGGCGGGCAAAAACCATTTCTTTCTTTGCCAGCGGCAAGTGCAAACCAAAAGTTGTTTTGGCATAATCTGCGATGGCTGCAAACTCGTTTGCCTCCATTTGCGGCAATTGCGGCGCAAGGTGATCTGATTGCGCAGGTGCCGGAATCATGCTGCTGCAGTGCCCCGCGCGCGAATAATCGACGCCAGATCAACAATCTGCGTCAGGCCGCCATCGGTATTGATCAAACCTGCAATGGGTGTTTGGCCAGACTCGGCGCGCATTTCTGGGGTGATTTGGATCGAATCATTTGAAACCGACATTATTTCCGAAACTGATTCCACCAAAAGACCCAAAGTTTGATCGCCATACATCACCACGACAATCACATTGCGCGGATTTTCGGGCGTGGGGGCAAGACCAAGGCGCGCTGCCAGATCGTAGATCGGGATAACAGAACCGCGCAGGTTCATCACGCCAAGCACGCCAGTGGGCGAATGCGGAACAGAGGTAAATGGCCCCCAGCGACGAATTTCGCGCACTTGCGAGATTTCGATACTGAAGCTTTGTCCGCCCGAATAGAAGGCTACAAATTCGGTAATCTGCGGCGTGGCTTTGTCGTTCACTGCGGTCATTTTATGCTCCTTTGGTAAGCGGGCTGGCCTCTGCTGGCGCCTCTGGGGCGCTGCGCTGGAAGGCGATGGCATCGAGGTCTAAAATCAGGGCGATTTGGCCGTTGCCCAAAACTGTGGCGGCTGAAACGCCCTGAACTGATCTGTAGTTGTGTTCGAGCCCTTTGATCACCACTTGCCGCTGGTCATGGACTTCATCGACAATTAGGGCGCATTGGCTTTGATTTTCACTCTCGACCAATAACAGCAGTGGCGGATCACTTGGCGAAGTGTTTGGCGCGATACCGAGGCTCGCGGCCACATCGATGATCGGAATAAACTCGCCCAGAATTGATAGGTATTTCGAGCTTGGCCCAACGCTATGAACTTCCGATAGGGCAGGGCGAATCGTTTCGACGATCGACGAAATCGGCGCAATCATGGTTTGCCCGCGCACAGACACCACCATCCCATCCATGACCGCAAGGGTCAGCGGCAGCGATATGGTAAATTCTGTGCCTTGACCGGGCACCGAGTTGATGGCGACGCGTCCCCCCAAGGCTGTAACGGCCGTTCGCACGACGTCTAATCCAACCCCGCGGCCCGAAAGATTTGACACCTTTTGCGCCGTCGAAAAGCCTGGTTGAAAAAGCAAACTATCGATATCTGCTTCGACCAAGTCGGCGTCCTGCGGAATAAGGCCTTTGTCCTTTGCGATCTTTAGGATCTTGGGTCGATTAAGCCCTGCACCGTCATCTTTGATTGAAATGATGACGCGGCCCGAGCGATGCGCTGCGGACAATCGGATTGTACCGCACGCCTCTTTCCCAGCCTTTATGCGGTCTTCAGGGCTTTCCAAGCCGTGATCGACCGCGTTGCGAATCATGTGGGTCAGCGGATCGGCAAGGCGTTCAATGACGGTTTTGTCGACTTCGATTTCTTCACCAAAGGCCAGCAATTGGGCCGATTTTCCCGTTGCGTCGGCAGCCTCGCGCACAATGCGCGACATACGTTGGAACAAAGGCTTTACGGGTTGCGCGCGTATCGCCATCACCGCTTCTTGAATATCGCGGGCCAATAATCGATAGTCTTCGACATAGGTTACGACTTCAGAGTCGGTCGTGACGGGCATCTCGTTCACGCGCTGTGCAATCATCGCTTGGTTAATTATCAATTCGCCTACGGCATTGATAAGGCGATCCACACGGTCCAGTTCCACCCGAAGTGTGGGCTTTGGCCCGTGTTGATCTGAAATTTGAGGGCTTACTGAGGCGGCCTTTACCGCAGGGCTTGGCTTTTCAGGAACCGGCGCGATCGGTTCGGCGACTGCTTGGCGCATTGGCAATGGTGCAGGCGCGGGCGGCAATGACGCTTCAAATTGAAGCGCCTCTTGATCGACTGGCATTGGCGCGACGACTATATTCAGTTTGCAAAGTCCATCAACAAACTCAAAAACGGCGCGCACTTGGTCGATTTCGGCAGTGCTGGCCAATTTTAAGGTCCACTTCATGAAGGGAACCGTTGTATCAAACTCCTCCCATGCGGGGAGTTCGCCCAAGTCGATCGTGCTGGATACAGTGCCCAAACGAGAAAGCTCACCAAACAAGAGCGCGGGTTCATGGCCATTGGAAAACAGCGTCGCCGTCGGCTGAAATGCAATCTCGTAATGTTTGAGTTCGGGTTCATTTGGCGTATCGTTCAGTTGGTCAAATGCGCCGAAATCCAAAGTCACCGCAGCAAAGCTAAAGCTTTCTGATGCGCTTGCAGGTGCGTCTGCCGCGTCGCTGCTGGGTTTCAGCCATATACGCAGGGCAGCGGCAGAATTTTGCGTGACCACTGCATCAACGTCGACCCCATCGCGCGCCGCTTCAATAAGGACGGTAAGATGGTCTGCCGAACGCAGCAAAGTAAACATCAACTCGGGCTGTAATTTTAGCCGATCTGAGCGAAGTTCGTCCAAAACAGTTTCAAACTGATGTGAAAAGGCAACGAGTTCTGTCAGGCTGAATGCGCCTGCCCCACCCTTTACCGAATGAACAGCGCGAAAGACGGCGTTCACGGTTTCTGGATCCGCGCTGCCAGACTGCATTTTGGCCAAACCATCGGCCAAGTCAGCCATCAGATCCTCGCATTCTTCAAAGAATGTGTCGCGGATGGAGTTCAGTGTTGACATGTTAGCCCCTTGCGCCTGTCACGCGGCGCACCAGCGACACGATGGTTTCGTCGTCAAAGGGCTTTACGATCCAGCCCGTCGCGCCAGCTTCGCGCGCCCTAGCCTTCAGATGATCGGCGCTTTCGGTTGTTAGAACCAAAATTGGAACCATCCGATTTGTGGTGCCGCCCCTGATCGTGTTGATCACACCAAATCCATCCATGTTGGGCATGTTGATATCGGTAATCACGATATCTGGGCTTTCTTCGGCAAACCGATTGACCCCTTCCACCCCATCTTCGGCGCAGACACAGTGAAATCCTGCATCTTCCATCACCTTGCGGACAAGGCTGCGAATGGTGCGAGAGTCGTCGATTGCCAGAACTTTAATGGTCATGCTGCCACCTTCCAGCTGAGAATATCTTCATGAATACCCAGTAAATTCAGGGCATTACCAACCTGAGGCGAAAGATTGGTTAGGCAAAAGCTAAGCCCTTTGCTGCGCCACTTTTGCGATGCGACAATCAGGTACTGCAAAAGAATACTATCGACCTTGCGCAGG
>CAMAWZ010000119.1 GCA_945861995.1 Pseudorhodobacter antarcticus | reverse complement strand
CCCCGAAAGCCGGACAGCGACGCAAACTCCGATCAGATAACTTCTGATCCCCAAGACCGAGGAGATCAGACTATGAAGAAACGCAGGAATCATGACGCCGGGTTCAAAGCCCGCGTGGCGCTGTAAGCGATATAATGCGCTCGCATGGTGCCTGAGCTGGCTGCGGGAAATGGGGTCCACGCTCACTGCCTTCGCCAATTTAGCTTGTGCAGCCGCTCCAATCGAAGGGCGGGTACCATTTCGCTCCCCCCCGTTCAGTTAAGGCCCAAGGACCGAGGTCCTTCCGCCCAAAGGGGCCCGTGCGTCGCCTCACTATGTCCCGAGCCAAGCCGAACGAGGCGCGCGAATGAAATTCATGCTGGCTGCTTGGTTTGAACCAGCATCTGTAGCTGTCCCTCTAGAAGGCGGGGGCCGTTTCAGCCCCCCCGGGGGGTGGCCCGAGGTCCATGAACCGTGGCCCTCGGGCCCGAAGGGACCCGTTTCGAGATAGCCGTCATGGCAGCCGAAAAAGTTTGTTTGGTCTGAGAGGCCAGCGCCACCGCAAAGTAGACAAAATCGTAGACCAGAATGCGCCCGTCTTGATCAAATCGCTCTTCGTCGATATCAATAAAACATGAGCGTTTGTGACCTGACAGTGCCTTCAGGAGGAATAGAACCCTTCAGCGGCACCACTTCTCCCGACGGAAGTCTTGGTAAACATCTGATAACGCTCATTAAATATCTCTGGGATGATCCCGGACGGCTGGAGCGTAGAGCTCACGACACAATCTTTCTCAGCCATTTCGCCATGACGTCTATGGAATAGCCTTCGCCATAGCCCTGCCCCACACCTTCCGTGATCCAACCACCAATCTGGTCAACGACATCTGAGGGGCACTCCACGGCTCGCAGTCTATCCCGCATGGCATGCCGGAACCCATGGATCGTGTAATCCTCGCCCGTCTGCACCTTGAGCCATTTGTTCAATGCACCGCTGGCAGAGTTTGCGTTGGTCGATGGCGATTTATTGTAGAGCGGGAAAGCAAACTCACTTCCAGTTTCCTGAGCCAGAATGCTTTCTGCCGCCCATAGCGCAGCCCCAACGAGTGGTACCCGTCTCTCGCTCCCCTTGGTCTTCAACGAACGCCATGGATGGGGCCTAATCATAATGTGTGGGACCTGTGCATTCAGAACGATGTCGCCACGCAACAACCCAGCAACTTCACCGAGTCTGGCCCCGCTGTCCGAGACCATCACAATCAACCATCTCTTTTCGTCGTTCACAGATTTGCATTTGCCCTGCAGGTTCCGAATAACATCCGCAGGAATTGTTGCACGCTTTGTCACGCCACGACTGCGATCATAATAGACCGAGACAAATGGATTGCCGTGGCTCAGTGCAAGTTCGCCTATGTTGAAGTTGATGACCGCCCTAATGCTTCCCAAGATGCGTGTGATCGACGATCCAGACAGTCCTTTTGCCACCAAGTAATCCCTGAGTGCCAAAGCATCTGCTCTTGTGTAGTCCGACAAAGGCTTTCCCCCCGCCGCATCTACAAGATAGCCACAGGCCCTCTCAGCAGCCCTTCTAAAGGTGTCAACGCGACCCGCACCCTTTTGAGCTATGTAATGGATTAGTGCCTCTGCAAGGCTCGGAGACACAATCTTGGACCCTGTCTCCTTTTCCTGCACGATCTTGTGTCTTGGCGCTGAGGCCCTCTGGTAAGCCTCTTGTGCCTGCAGAAGGAACTTACGACCCGGCAAATCTGTCTGGCTCAGTCTCAAATGAGACCAGTACTCATCTAGTTTCGCTGCGGCCATCATCGCCCGACCCCGAGCTAATTGAGCTGACTTCGTTCGTAGGGCTTCAACAATTCTGTCTGTTTGGTAGCTCCCCCTGAGGTCCGAGGGAATTCTTCTGGAAAAGTAGAAGTAGCCGTCTTTTTGGAAGGTGTATGGTGCCCGATTGGTCTTCAATTTGGTCTACGCTCCAGCCGTCCGGGATCATCCCAGAGATATTTAATGAGCGTTATCAGATGTTTACCAAGACTTCTGTCGGGAGAAGTGGTGCCGCTGAAGGGACTCGAACCCCCGACCCCATCATTACGAATGACGTGCTCTACCAGCTGAGCTACAGCGGCATCCTTCTGGTCGCTGCGATACAGGCGCGGGGGGGCTTAGGCAAGATGGAAAATGCGGGCGGGTTTCATTAGCCGCCTTAGTTTGCAGACCTTGCTACGCTGGCAAGGTCGATGACGTCATCCTCGGCCACGTCAGCCGCGTCTGCCTTGCCCTTAGCAGGCCTTTCCACCATCAGCGGCAGCAGTTCGGCCCCCGTGGCGCTGGAGCCTGATTTTTCGTTGGGCGCGCGCCATGATAGGGTGTCAAAGCCGTGGCAATTGGTGCAGGTGGGCAGCCATTCGGAATGGATCGCTTGGCAGGCATCGCAGCACCATTGCGGGCCGCGCGGGGCGATCAGCGCGCGCGACATCCACCCGCGAATGACGGCCTCATTGCTGCCTTCGCCCCGTTCAATCGCCGCCATAATTACGCAGGCGCGGGTTGTGGGGGTGGTTTCAATCAAATCGCCCAGCGCGCGGCGCGCGGCAGGGAAATCCTCGGCGGCAATCAGCAATTCTGCGCGGGCAAGTCGGGATTCGTCGCTGTTTGGCGCTGTATCCAGCAGCGCGCCCATGCGTTTCACGCGCGCGGATGGCGATTCATCGGGGGCAATTTCGGCATAGGCGGTGGCCAAATCTGGATGAGGCAGCGCCGCATAGGCCTTTTTCAAAATCCGCTCGGCGGTTTTGGTATCGCCTTTTTCAATTAGCGCGCGGGCGGCCATGGCGGCGGCGGGAATCAGATCGGGCGACTTTTTGTTCGCATCAATCGCCGCTTCGCGCGCCTCGATGCTGGCGCCATCGTCCAAAATCCCTTTGGCCTGCTGCAGCGCCATTACAGCATCGCGGCGGCGGAACACATCCTTTGGCAGACTGCCGCCGCGCGCCTTGGCCCCCAACGTGGCCCGCGCGCCTGCCCAATCGGCACTATCCGATTGTAATTGCAGCAAAATATCCTGTGTTTCGGTGTGTTTAGGGCGCAGTTCAAACGCCTTTTGTGCCAGCTTTAGCGCGGTGTCACGATCGCCTTCGGCCAGCTTTTGTTTCAGCAATCCGCGCACGCCAACAAAGCGGGTGCTGTCATTGGACAGCAGAGTTTTATAAGCCGCCGTCGCGCGCGCCGAATCGCCCGCCACTTCGGCCGCTTGGGCCACCAGCAGGGCGGTGATTTCGGGCTTGCCCAAATACTTCTCGGCCCGCTGGGCGCGCAGCAGGGCAAGCCGCCCTTCGCCCGATGCCAGCGCGATCAACCCTTCGTTCAGCGCGGCATAGCCCTTGCGTTCACGGTTCCGATCAAAATAGCGCGACAGGGCCGTCTCATCGCCCGTCACAAAGCGCAATGTCGCCACCAACAGACCAACCCCGCGCATCAACAGCCACAGCGCCGCCAAAAGGACAAGCAGTACAATTGTGGCCTGCAACGGGCCAAGGTGAAACTCCCACCCGGCATAGGCAATGCGCAGACCTGCTTGGGTATTTTGCAGCAAGGTCGCGGCAAAACTAAGCGCCGCCACAAATGCGACAAACAGCACAACCTTTAGCAGCGACCAGAGCATCCGCTACATCCCTTCTTTGGTCAGCTTGGCAAAGGCGGCCAAGGCGTTGGCGCGCAGTTTGGCCTGATCTATCCAAACTTGCATCGTGCTTTGGGCCGCTGCGGGCAGGACAGCAAGTTCGGCAACCACCGCCTGCATATCGGCCCCATTTAACGCTGCATCAATGCGCGATAGAACTGCATCAGGGTCGGCTCCCTCGCGCGGGGTCAGCGCGCGCGCACCCGTCTGGCTGCGCAGAAAATTGGCGATCCGCTCGCTCCACGTTGCTCCCATATTGGTTGTCAGGGCAGAGTCCAACCCCGCGCGGGCGGCATCGGGAAAGGTGTCACGCAAATAGGTCAGGCTGGGAATGCCCGTTTCAGCATGGGCAGCCAGCACTTCGGGCAAAGCGATTTGCGCCGCAGCCGAGGCATAGGGCGCGCCAGTATCCAGTGCGGCCTGCAGCAGTGTCATCGCCGAAAGGCGGGCCGCTTGGTTTGCCGCATCGCTGACACGTGCCACCATATCCTGCGCGGTTTTTTCCACAGCGCCCATTTGCGCGGCAATGGCAGCTTTTATCGCAGGGGCTGGGTCAGACTGGGCCAGTTTTGCGCGAATATCGGCCAACTCCGCGCGCAACTCGTTATTGGGCGGCACTGCGGCAAGTTTAGCCTCTAGCGCGGCAATGCGCGCCTGCAGCGCGGACGTGTCAGTTGAAACGACAGGGACGGATTCAAGTGCAGCGATTCGCGATTGAAGGCCCGCTTCAACTGCGTCCATCTTGGTGGTAACTTCGGCTAATGCGCCATTGTCAACGCTTGCAGGCGCAGCGCCTGTCAGCGGAAAGTTCAGCGCAGCCCCATAACCCAGGGCCGCCGCACCCATGCCAAGAACCGCCCCCAAAACCAATGATAGAGGCGTCATTGACTTAGGTTTTACGGGCGCAGCTTTGGCGATTGGGGTATCTGACGCTTGCGCCGCCAAGGGCGGTTCAGCATCGGCAACCGCTTTAAACGCGGTTTGGTCAGCAGTTTCACCTGCCGTTTCAATCGCTTGATCTTGGGTGGTAGGCTTGCGTCTGGCCATTGTCGCATCCAATCTGGCAATGTTACCATAGCCTAAGCACGAATGCGCCGCGCTTCAAGGATGCACGATGGCCCCGCGCGTTTAATCCATCACTTCGGCAAAAGCGTCCAGCAAAGCGGCGGAGTTTGGCCGATGCGCGACAGCTTTGCGCGCAAAGGGCAAGGTAAAGGCATCCGTCACCGCCACGCTTAGGCCCAGCAGATAAATTGGCGCTGTGGGCTGCGCCTGCGCGCAAAACACCTGCGCCGAACGGGGCGAAAACAGAGGCAGAATTACAGGCCGCGCGCCTGCAAGCAGCGCCTGCGCCTGATCATTCAGGGTCAATCTGTCTTGGGTATAAGCTTCGATCCGCGCGATAGTGTGGCCGGCAACAGTCAGCGCGGTTTGCAAATGATGTGCCGCCTCGCGCGCGCACAAAAATGCCAAAGATTTCTGCCCGCCCTCGCGCATGATCAACGCGGCCACGTCTTGCCAATCACCCTGCGCGTCGCGCGCATCAAACCCCGCCAGCCGCGCCGCCGTTGCCGTGCGCGCGCCCACGCAATAGGCAGGTTCGCCCTGTGCGCGCACCCCCGCAGCCACTGCCGCTGCCACCCCCGTCTCGGACGTAAAGATCACGCCATCCATCCCACTGGGCGGCGTGGCAGGCAAAAATCGCGGCACCAGTAGGGGCGAGATCACCACCTCCATCGCGCCAAATCGCGCTGCAACCTCGCCCGCAAAGCGCTGGCTTTGCGCATCGGGCCGTGTCAGCAGCAGGTTGGGGCGGGATTGCTGTGTCATGGCCAAAGTGTTACCGCTTTGCCGCATATTGCGCAACGCGCAGGTTTGGGATGATGGCCAAAGAACTGACGATCCTTGGAAGTGAATCCAGCTGCGATGATACCGCAGCCGCCGTGGTGCGTGGTGATGGCGCGCGCGGGGCGGTTATGTCTTCGGTGGTTGAAGGGCAGACCAGCCTTCACGCTCCCTTTGGCGGCGTTGTTCCCGAAATTGCGGCCCGCGCCCATGCCGAAAGATTAGATATTTGCGTCAGCATGGCGATGGCGCAAGCGGGGGTTGGATTTGGCGGTTTGGACGCCATTGCGGTCACGTCGGGGCCAGGTCTGATCGGCGGGGTTTTGTCGGGGGTGATGTTGGCCAAGGGGCTGGCTGCGGCGCGCGGCCTGCCCCTCATAGGGGTCAACCATCTGGCGGGCCATGCGCTGACGCCGCGCCTGACGGATGGGATCGCGTTTCCGTATCTGATGCTGCTGGTGTCGGGCGGGCATTGCCAGTTTCTGATCGTTCACGGCCCGCGCCAGTTTTCACGCCTGGGCGGCACGATTGATGACGCGCCGGGCGAGGCGTTTGACAAAATCGCCAAGCTGCTGGCCCTGCCGCAACCAGGCGGCCCGAATGTCGAACAACACGCGGTTTTTGGCGACGCGCGGCGGTTTGGCTTTCCGCGTCCGCTGCTGGATCGGGCGGGGTGCGATATGTCGTTTTCAGGTTTGAAAACAGCCGTTTTGCGCGCCCGCGATGCGATTATCGCCGAAAAATCAGGCCTAACTGTGCAAGACCGCCGCGATTTGTGTGCAGGGTTTCAGGCAGCCGTGGCAGATATTCTGGCCGAAAAAACCCGCCGTGCCTTGGCCGATTATCTTGCGCTGAACCCTGCGCAGCCCGTCTTTGCCGTTGCGGGCGGTGTTGCCGCAAACCAGTCTATTCGAACGCGGCTGGAAGCTGTTTGCGCCGATATGGGTACGGCCTTTTTCACACCGCCACTGCGCCTGTGCACCGATAATGCCGCCATGATCGCTTGGGCGGGGATAGAGATGTTTCGCACGGGTGGATCCCCCCCCGAAGACCTGATCGCCCGCCCGCGCTGGCCGCTGGATGCCACTGCCGCGCCAATGATTGGGTCTGGCAAAAAGGGGGCGAAGGCATGATTGGCATCGCGGGCGCAGGGGCATTTGGCACGGCGCTGGCGATTGCTTTGGCCCGTAAGGGGCTGGATGTTGTGTTGTGGGCGCGCGACGATGGCCAAGCGCGCGCGATGCAAACCGCTGGCGAAAATGCGCGCTATCTGGCGGGCGCGCGCTTTCCTGCCAGCTTACAGATCACGGCAAGTGCCGCCGATTTGGCGGGGACGCAGGCGCTGCTGCTTGCTATGCCGATGCAATCTTTGGCCAATTTTTTGCAAAATCATCCCCAAGCATTTTCAAACCAGCCCCTGATTGCCTGTTGCAAAGGGGTGGATTTAACCACCCTTAAAGGGCCAAGCGCGGTGGTGGCAATGGCGTATCCTGATGCAGATATTGGCGTGCTGACGGGCCCCAGTTTTGCCGCCGATATTGCGCGCGGTCTGCCAACTGCGCTGACCTTTGCTTACCGCGCACCGCAAGCGGCGGCATTGCAGGAACTGCTGTCCACCCCCACGCTGCGGGTGTAGTTGTCGCCCGATATTCTGGGCGCAGAACTGGGCGGGGCGCTGAAAAATGTCATAGCCATT
>CAMAWZ010000118.1 GCA_945861995.1 Pseudorhodobacter antarcticus | reverse complement strand
TGGTGACCACAATGATCCCATCACACAGCGTATCCGCCGCAATTTCAAACAGCAGCGGAATATCCAAGGCGATGATTTCGTCTTGCGTTTTGGCGATGAAATCAGCGCGGTCGGCGGCAACCAAAGGGTGCACAATATCTTGAATTTTCTGCAATAAATCGGGATCGGCTGTGATGGCTGCCCGCAATTTTGCACGATCAAGGCCCGCGTTCACCAACGCGTCGGGGCACAGCGCTGCAATTGGGGCCACTGCCGCCCCACCCGCACTGTACAGGCGATGCACGGCGCCGTCGGCATCCCAAACGGGCACGCCATATTGCAGCAAAATCGCCGCCGTGGTCGATTTTCCCATGCCGATACTGCCCGTCAGGCCCAAACGATAGCTCATTGCCCCAGCACCACGCGGCGCGTTTCGTCTGTAATTTCAGGTACTTGGCCGAACCAACGGGCAAACCCAGGGGCGGCTTGGTGCAATAGCATACCTAGACCATCGACTGTAGTGCAGCCCCGCGCGCGGGCCGCTTGCAAAAATGGGGTGTCCAGCGGTGCATAAACAATATCAGTGGCCAGCGCCGCGCTGGAAAGGCCGTTCAGCGAAAATGGAAACGCTTCTTTTCCCGTCATGCCCAGTGCCGTTGTGTTCACAACGGTTGCGGCCTGCGGCAGCAGCGTTTCGGTTTTCTCCCACGGATGGGCCTTTACGCGCGTGCCAAACTCTGCCGCAAGGGCGCTGGCGCGATCTGCGGTGCGGTTGGTCAGCAAAACTTCTGGCGCGCCCGCATCAAGCAGCGCCACCAAAATCGCCCGCGCCGCGCCCCCTGCCCCAATAACCAAAACGGGCCCAGCATCTGCGCGCCAGTTTGGCGCATTTTGCCGCAGGTTTTCGATAAACCCGATGCCGTCTGTGTTATCGGCGTGAATTTCGCCGTCTTTGAACACCAAAGTATTGGCCGCCCCGATGCGGCGGGCTGTGTCGGTGACATTTTGTGCCAGGCTTAGGGCCGCCTCTTTGTGCGGAATGGTAACATTACACCCCACAAATCCCATATTTGGCATTGATTTTAGTGTATTGGCTAAATGCTCTGGCGCAACGTGCAGCGGCACATAATGGCCCTTTAGCACATATTTCGCCAACCAATGCCCGTGCAGGCGGGGCGATTTGCTGTGCGCGACGGGAAATCCGATAACCCCCGCCAATGGAATGGTGCTGTTCATGATGCAATAATCCCCCGAACGGCAAGATAGTTCAGCAAGGGCAGCAAAGGCAGCCCTTGAATGGTAAAAACATCGCCCTCAATCTGCGAAAACAATTGAACGCCGCGCTCTTCTATTTTGTAGCAGCCCACCGAATGGCGGATACTATCCCATTCCGCTGCGACATAGGCCGCTATGGCTTCGTCTGACAGCGCGCGCATCGTCATGCGCGCATGGCCAATATGCCGCCACTGCGGTAGTCCGTTTTGATAGATCACCATCGCGGAATAGAGATGATGTGTTCGCCCGCGCAGCGCCTGTAGCTGTGAAACAGCCTGCGCTGGCGTGTCTGGCTTGGCAAAAATCGTATCATCCAAGGCCAAAATCTGATCACAGCCAAAAACCAAAGCGTCTGGGTTTTTATCCGAGATTTTCAGTGCCTTCGCTTCGGCCAAACTGTCTGCAATATCGCGGGGGCTGGCGCCGTCCGCCTGCATGGCGGCGCGAATCGCCTGTTCGTCAACGCGGGGGGCGGCTGTGGTAAAAACCAGCCCCGCCCGCGCCAGCAACTGCGCACGGATCTGCGAGGTTGAGGCAAGGATAATGTGCATTTTGGCCCTTTGATAACCCTGTGGACAGTCTTGTTTTGTTCGCACGCACGAATGCCCTCAGTTTTGCCCGCTTTTGCCCGCGCTGTCGAGGCGGCGCGTTTTCGGGCTGATTCGCGGCACAAAGCGGTCATTCTTCCACATGGGGATGGCAGATCGCCCCACATGGGGAAAACGGCGCATCCCCAAAGACGCCGAACAATCGATCCACAGCGCAAAAATACTCTATCGCCCTGATTTTCCCTGTAGTTTGGCCCGCCGCTTGCGCCCTCACCCCTTTGTTCAAATTTTGTCCCCATAGTTGTGCTTAGGGGAAAAACTCTGGGTAAGTTGCTGCATTCTGTTATCCCCTGCCCCTACAACATCATCTTTCCTTTTAAATTTCTTTCTTTAAGAAGAAGAAAGGAGGCCACGATGTATTTGACCGATTGGTATCTGACTGTGAAGGCGCTGCACGTCATCTCGGTCATCGCATGGATGGCGGGGCTGTTTTATTTGCCGCGCCTGTTTGTCTATCATGTCGAGCAAGTGGAAAAGGGACCTGCGTTGATGGATACGTTGGCGGTGATGGAACGCCGCCTGCTGAAGGCCATTATGAACCCTGCCATGATTGCCACATGGGTTTTCGGGTTGATTCTGGTGTCCATGCCAGGTGTGGTGGATTGGTCGGCCGTCTGGTCATGGGCCAAGGCTGCATCCGTAATTGGAATGACCGTGTTTCACATGTGGCTGGGCGCGCGGCGCAAGGAATTGGCCGCTGGCACCAATACCGTATCGGGCCGCACCTACCGCCTGATGAACGAAGTGCCGACTGTTTTGATGATTATCATCGTCTTTGCCGTGATTGTGAAGTTCTAAGCGCCATAAAATTGGCCAGAAAACTTGACAGGTGCTGTCTTGCCGCTTAGTGCAAAGTCAGCGCGGCCATTCGGCCATCCCGCTTTTCGTAAACATCCCTATTTTTGCCCGCTGCGCCCTTTGCGCAAGGAGACGCGCTATGACAAAAGAATTTTTGAACCTTGCCGACCTAAAGGCCAAGACCCCCGCAGAACTGCTGGCCATGGCCGAAGAATGGGAAATTGAAAACGCTCCGTCCATGCGTAAGGGCGAGATGATGTTTTCCATCCTTAAGGAACACGCCGAAGAAGGTTGGGAAATTGGCGGCGACGGTGTTTTGGAAGTGTTGCAAGACGGGTTCGGCTTTTTGCGCAGCCCTTCGGCCAACTATCTGCCTGGCCCAGATGATATTTATGTCTCGCCCGACATTCTACGGCAGTTTTCATTGCGCACGGGCGATACCATCGAAGGCGTTATCGCCGCGCCTAAGGACAGCGAGCGGTATTTCCATATGACCAAGGTCACGAAGATTAACTTCGATGACCCAGAAAAAGCCCGCCATAAGGTTCATTTCGATAACCTGACGCCGCTGTATCCAGATGAGCGTTTGAAGATGGAGGTCGAAGACCCCACCATCAAAGACCGCTCTTCGCGTGTGATTGATCTGGTTTCCCCCATCGGTAAAGGCCAGCGCGCGTTGATTGTGGCCCCGCCGCGCACAGGTAAAACTGTGCTTTTGCAAAACATCGCCAATTCCATCGCGGCGAATCATCCTGAATGCTATTTGATCGTGCTGCTGATCGATGAACGCCCCGAAGAAGTGACCGATATGCAGCGGTCTGTTAAGGGCGAAGTGGTTTCTTCCACCTTTGACGAACCCGCAACGCGCCACGTTGCTGTGGCCGAAATGGTGATCGAAAAGGCCAAACGTTTGGTGGAACACAAACGCGACGTGGTGATTTTGCTCGACAGCATCACGCGCCTTGGCCGTGCGTTTAACACTGTCGTGCCGTCATCGGGTAAGGTGCTGACAGGTGGCGTCGACGCCAACGCCCTGCAACGCCCCAAGCGGTTTTTTGGCGCAGCACGTAACATTGAAGAAGGCGGCAGCCTGACCATTATCGCAACCGCGCTGATCGACACAGGCTCGCGCATGGATGAAGTGATCTTTGAAGAATTCAAAGGCACGGGTAACAGCGAAATTGTGCTGGATCGCAAAGTTGCTGATAAGCGCGTCTTCCCTGCCATTGATATTCTGAAATCAGGCACCCGCAAAGAAGATCTGCTGATCGACAAAATTGATCTGCAGAAAACCTACGTGCTGCGCCGGATTCTGAACCCAATGGGCACGACGGATGCCATTGAATTCCTGCTTGGCAAGCTAAAGCAAACCAAGACCAACGCCGAATTCTTTGAATCGATGAACAGCTAATCCGCTAAGGGGCTGCTGATGGATACGATTTTCGCGCTTGCATCCGCGCGTGGGCGGGCGGGTGTTGCTGTTCTGCGCATTTCTGGCCCGTGTGCGCATTGGGCGGCTGGCCAACTTTGCGCCCTGCCCCCTGTGCGGCAGGCTGGTCTGCGTGTGATCAGGCACGGCGGCGAAACGCTTGACCAAGCCGTGGTTCTGGCATTCACCGCGCCGCACAGCTTTACGGGCGAAGATTCGGTCGAACTGCATCTGCACGGATCGGTTGCCGTCGTGGCAAAGGTTTCCGAAGTTCTTGCCCGAATGGATGGCCTGCGCCCGGCTGAAGCGGGTGAGTTTACCCGCCGCGCCATGGACAACGGCCATTTGGATTTAACCCAAGTTGAAGGTTTGGCCGATTTGATTGACGCCGAATCCGAATCACAGCGCAAACAGGCGCTGCAAGTACTGTCCGGTGCAATCGCCCAAAAGGTAGCGCCGTGGCGCGCCGATCTGCTGCGCGCGGCGGCGCTAATAGAGGCGACGATTGATTTCGCGGATGAGGATGTCCCCATAGACGTTACGCCCGAATTGTTGGGTCTGCTGCGCCGCGTTCAGCAAGATTTAGTGTCCGAACACGCGCGCAGTGTGGCGGCTGCCGCCATCCGCGAAGGGTTCGAGGTTGCGATTTTGGGCGCGCCGAATGTTGGTAAGTCAACTTTGCTAAACGCCTTGGCACAGCGCGAGGCGGCGATTACATCTGATATAGCGGGCACGACACGCGATGTTATCGAAGTGCGGATGCACATTGGCGGCCTTTTGGTGACTTTGCTGGATACCGCAGGGCTGCGCGAATCAGACGATGTGGTTGAAAACATCGGGATAACCCGCGCCAAACAACGCGCCGAATCGGCCGACCTGCGGATTTTCTTACTGCAGCAACAGGGCGAGGTTTTCGACGTTGCGCCCCGCCCTGACGATATAGTGCGCCTTGCAAAAGGCGATGTTACAACGCAAGGCGCGCCAGCGGTGTCAGGAAAAACTGGTGCGGGCGTCGAGGCGTTGTTGGCTGAGATTGCAAACAAACTGGAACCGAAAACATCCGCTGCAGGCGTGTTCAGCCGCCAGCGCCATATGCTGGCCCTGACCACAGCCGAAGTGGCGCTGGGAAAGGCAATCACGGCCCTTCCCCGCGCAGGCGATTTGCCCGAAGTGATCGCAACAGAGATAAGGGTTGCTCTAAACGCCCTAGAAGGAATATTGGGGCATATCGGCGTAGAAGATCTGTTGGGCGAAATTTTCAGCAGCTTGTGCATTGGCAAGTAGGAGTGTTTCACGTGAAACAATTTGACGTCATTGTTGTGGGCGGCGGGCACGCAGGTGCCGAGGCTGCTGCTGCGGCCGCACGTATGGGCAGCCGCACAGCCTTGATCACTCTGCGCAGCGACGCGATTGGCGTCATGTCTTGCAACCCAGCCATCGGCGGTCTTGGCAAAGGCCATCTTGTGCGCGAAATCGACGCCTTTGATGGCATTATGGGCGAAGCCGCCGACCGCGCAGGGATACAGTTTCGCCTTCTGAATCGCCGCAAAGGCCCCGCCGTGCAGGGGCCGCGCACACAGGCGGATCGCAAACTATATCGGCAGGCAATCCAAGCGCTGCTTGCAAAATACGAATCGCTGACCATTCTGCAGGCGGAAGTGGCCAGCCTGATTATTGATTTAAATTGCGTTGGCGGCGTTGTGCTGGCTGATGGCAGTCACATAACCGCAGACGCAGTTGTTATCACGGCGGGCACTTTTCTGAATGGCGTGATCCATGTTGGCGATCAGCAGCGGTCTGGTGGCCGTGTGGGCGACGCGCCGTCTCTCTTGCTGGCGCAGCAATTGGCCGATCTGAACTTGCAGCGCGGGCGGCTGAAAACGGGCACGCCGCCCCGCCTTGATGGCCGCACGATCAATTGGTCAATTCTAGATAGCCAACCAGGCGATGACGCGCCAACCATGTTTTCCTTCCTAAATTCCGCGCCCTTCGTGGCCCAAATCTCGTGCGGGATTACGCAAACAAACACGCGGACGCATGACATTGTGCGCCAAAATCTTGGCCGCTCCGCCATGTATGGCGGCCATATCTCTGGCGTTGGCCCGCGCTACTGCCCCTCAATCGAGGATAAGGTGGTGCGATTCGCTGACAAAGACCATCACCAAATCTTTCTGGAACCAGAAGGCTTGGATGACCCAACAGTCTATCCAAATGGCATTTCAACCTCTTTGCCCGCCGAAGTTCAGCAAGACTACGTGCGCAGTATTGCTGGGCTTGAACAGGTTGTCATCACGCAGCCAGGTTATGCTATCGAATACGATTATTTCGATCCGCGCGGTTTAGACCCTGCTTTGCAGGTTAAATCGATGTCTGGCTTGTTTTTTGCGGGCCAAATCAACGGCACTACGGGGTATGAAGAGGCCGCAGCGCAAGGTCTTGTGGCTGGCCTGAATGCCGCCCTGCTTGCATCGAAAAGGCCGCCCCTTACCCTAAGCCGATCAGAAAGCTATATCGGAGTTATGATAGATGACTTAACCACGCATGGCGTGACCGAACCCTATCGTATGTTCACGTCGCGCGCAGAGTATCGATTGGCCCTGCGCGCCGACAACGCCGACCAAAGGCTAACCGAAAAGGCCATTTCGCTGGGCTGCGTATCGGAAAATCGCGCTGGGGCTTATCGCAAGAAGGCAGATCTTTTGTCAGCGGCGCAATGCCTTTTGTCGGAAACCGCTTTTTCTCCACGAGAACTTCAAGCGGCAGGTATTGAGGTCAGCGCTGATGGCGCGCGTCGTTCCGCCTATGATGTTTTGGCCTTTGAGGGCGTGACACCAGACCACGCCGCGCGGTTGGTTCCGGAATTCACAAGTTTTGATCAGGATATCCAGCTTCAGACCGCCCGCGACGCGCTGTATGTTCAATATATTCAACGCCAAGACCGTGATATTCAACGTCTTCGCGCGGATGAGGCCTTGGCCATTCCGACAGGCTTTGATTATTCGTGTATTCCAGGCCTGTCGAACGAGCTGACACAGAAACTGAAGCGCACCCTACCAGCGAATATTTTTCAGGCCAGCAAGATAGAAGGCATGACGCCGGCCGCTTTGCTTTTGCTTATCTCGCACGTTCGCAGGCCGTCGCGCC
>CAMAWZ010000117.1 GCA_945861995.1 Pseudorhodobacter antarcticus | reverse complement strand
GGCCAGTTGGGCACCGGCGCTGGCACCTATGATTTGACCGCATCGTTTCGCAGTGCAAATGGCATCGCAGTCGGCACAGATGTGCGCCTTGCAGGGGTCAAGGTGGGCACGATCAGCGACATGGCGCTGAACCCGCAAACCTATTTCGCAGATGTAGTGGTGACACTGGACACTTCGGTGCAGCTTCCCACCGACACCGCGATTCTAATCTCTTCCGAAGGGTTGCTGGGCGGTAATTTCATCGAATTGGTGCCCGGCGGTGCAGAAGAGATTTTGGCCGAAGGGCATCAGATTGAAGATACCCAAAGTTCGGTCAGTTTGATCAATTTGCTGATGAAATTCGTCTCAAGCGGGGACGAGAAGTAATGCGCGCGCTTTTGGCCATCGTTGCATTTACCCTTGCTGCCCCCGCTGGGGCGGAAGAAATGGCGCTGGCCAAAGGGGCCGAGCTGCGCATTTTGGACAAGTTGACAGGCCAATTGACAGATGCCGATTTGCCCGTGGGTCAAAGCGTGACGGTTGGCAAACTGACGGTGCAGATGAACGAATGCCGCTATCCTGCCAGCAACCAAACCGCCGATGCCGAGGCGCATTTGACCATCTCCGACACGGCTGTGGCCGAGCCTGTCTTTACGGGGTGGATGATTTCGTCCAGCCCTGCGTTGTCGGCGCTGGATCATCCGCGCTATGACGTTTGGGTGATGCGCTGCGATGTGCCGCAGTTAGCTTTACCCGCCGTAGAGCCTTTGCCCGAAGGGGGCGAAGGTCAACCTGCGAGCGGTGGGGCCGAAGGTGGGGCCAGCACCGATGCGGGCACGGGGCAGTAACCGGCTGGGTTGAAACTGGCGCGCAGGGTCAGGGCAAGCGCAAGCCTTTGTTCATAATCGGCGCGCGAGATTTCCACCGCGCCCAAACTGGCCAAATGCGGGGTCAAATATTGGGTGTCAAACAGCGCAAATCCACCCGCGCGCAGGCGGTGCACCAAATAGGCCAGCGCCAGTTTGCTGCCACCTGTGGCGCGCGAGAACATCGATTCGCCAAAGAACGCCCCGCCAATCGCCACGCCGTAAACCCCGCCAATCAGGGCATTTTCGGCGTAAATCTCTAGGCTGTGGGCATGGCCCAAGCGGTGTAACTCTATATATAAATCATAGATTTCCGCGTTGATCCACGTCTGGGGGCGATCTGCGCAGGCGGCCACCACGCCCGCAAAATCGCGGTTGATGGCCACGTCATACCCGCCGCGCAAAATTTGCGCGCGCAAACTGCGGGAAATATGAAAGCGGCCCAATTCAAACACCCCGCGCAGATTTGGCCGCATCCAATGGATACCGCTTGCGCCGCGCGATTGCGCCATGGGAAACACACCAATTCGATAAGCGTTCAACAAGATGTCTGGAGTGATGACAGGATGGGTCATAGCAAAAAGGCGGGGTCGCCCCCCGCTTTTTTGATCACGCCTTTGCCTAAACGCTGTATTTCGCGGCCAGCCATTTTTCCAACCAGTGAATATTGTAATCCCCCGTCTGAATATCAGGTTCGGCAAGCAGGTCATCGAACAGCGGCACAGTGGTGTCGATGCCGTCGATGATCAATTCGCCCAGCGCGCGCTTCAGGCGGGCCAGCGCCTCGGGGCGGTCGCGGCCATGTACGATCAGCTTGCCAATCAGGCTGTCGTAATAGGGCGGGATCGAATAGCCGCCGTAAATGGCCGAATCCATGCGTACACCCAAACCGCCCGGCGCATGAAACACCTTGATCTTGCCTGGGCAGGGCGAGAAATTTGGCAGCTTTTCCGCGTTGATGCGCACTTCGATGGAATGGCCGTTGATGACCAAATCATCTTGGCCAAAGGACATATCCATGCCAGCGGCCACGCGAATTTGCTCGCGCACCAAATCCACGCCAAAAATGGCTTCGGTCACGGGATGTTCCACCTGCAAGCGGGTGTTCATTTCGATAAAGAAAAACTCGCCGTCTTCGTACAGAAATTCAATCGTGCCCGCGCCGATATAGTTGATTTTCGCCACAGCATCCGCGCAAACCTTGCCGATTTTGGCGCGCAGATCTGGGGTGATGGCAGGGCCGGGGGCCTCTTCGAACACTTTTTGGTGGCGGCGTTGCAGGCTGCAATCACGCTCGCCCAGATGCACCGCGCCGCCTTTACCATCGCCAAACACTTGAATTTCGATGTGGCGCGGCTTTTGCAGGTATTTCTCGATATAAACTTCGTCATTGCCAAAAGCGGCTTTGGATTCGGATCGCGCCGTGCGAAAGGCGATTTCCAATTCCTCGGCATTATGCGCCACTTTCATGCCGCGCCCACCGCCGCCCGCAGTCGCCTTGATGATCACAGGAAAGCCGATGCCCGCGGCCACGCCAATTGCGGTTTCATAATCGGCCACTCCGCCATCAGACCCCGGAACCACGGGGATGCCTAAATCTTTGGCGGTGACTTTGGCGGTGATTTTATCGCCCATAATGCGGATATGCTCCGCCTTGGGGCCAATAAAGGTGATGCCGTGGTCTTCCAACGCCTGCGCAAAGGCGGCGTTTTCGGACAAAAAGCCATAGCCCGGATGAACCGCTTGCGCGCCCGTAATCTCGCAGGCGGAAATGATCGCGGCCTTGTTCAAATAGCTGTCGGTAGAAGATGCGGGGCCAATGCAAACCGATTCGTCGGCCATGCGCACGTGCATCGCATCCGCATCGGCGGTGGAATGCACCGCGACCGATTTGATGCCCATTTCGCGGCAGGCGCGGATCACGCGCAGGGCAATCTCGCCCCGATTGGCGATCAGAATTTTATCAAACATCGCTCTACTCGATAATCATCAAAGGCGCGCCAAATTCGACCGCCGTACCATCGCCCACCAAAATCCGCTTGACCGTACCTGCGCGCGGGGCGGGGATGTGGTTCATGGTTTTCATGGCCTCGATGATCAGCACAGTCTGACCTTCGGCCACAACTGCGCCCACGGTCACAAACGGGGTAGCCCCAGGTTCGGCCGCCAGATAACAGGTTCCCACCATGGGCGATGCAACCGCGCCTGGATGTTTGGCAGGGTCTTCTGCGGCGGCGGTTGCTGCGACGGGGGCTGCGGCCGTGGCGGCAGCGGGGGCTGCATAAACGGGGGCAGGGGCCGCCATTTGCACCACATTGGCCTGCTTGATCACCTTCACATCAAGGCTGTCATCCTCGCCATATTCGCGTTTGACGGAAATCTCGGTCAACTCGTTCTTGTTCAGTAGCTCTGCTAAAGCCGCGATAAAGGCGACATCCGCGTCGGTGGATTGTTTGCTCATGCAGTCCTCTGCCAGTTTGTGCGTGCCGCGTTACGGCTGTGCGTTCCCTTTTTGCAGCATCTTTTGGCGCAAATCGGGCTGAAAACCTGCCCCGCGCCGTGCTGTGTCTAACCCCTATACAGAAAAACCATTGCAGAAAAAAGAGGCGATGGCGCGCTAAACATTCGAAGCGGGCAGGAAAATTGCGCCGTCAATAATTTACCATTTGGAAAAATTTTGAACTTGTGGCAGCCTGACTCGAAAGATCAACACATGGGAGCCGATATGCAGAACAGTCTTTTTACGCCCGGAGTTGTGCAAGCCCGCCTAAGTGATGGAGAGCTTGCCCAGAATTTTGCCGATATTTCGCCAATGCTTGAAGTGCACGAAGCGCGTGTGGCGGCGGATCGCTGTTATTTCTGCCATGATGCGCCCTGCATCACGGCCTGTCCCACCGATATCGACATCCCGCTGTTCATTCGCCAAATCGCAACGGGCACGCCTGATGCGGCGGCGAAAACCATTCTCAGCCAAAACATCATGGGTGGGATGTGCGCGCGCGTTTGCCCAACCGAAGTGCTGTGCGAAGGCGCCTGCGTGCGCGAGATGGCCGAGGGCAAACCCGTGGAAATTGGCCGCCTGCAACGCTTTGCCACTGACACGCTGATGGACAAGGGCATTCATCCCTTTACCCGCGCGCCTGCGACGGGCCGCAAAGTGGTCGTTGTTGGCGCGGGGCCGGCGGGTCTGTCCTGCGCGCACCGCGCGGCCATGCTGGGGCACGAGGTGCAAGTGTTCGAGGCGCGCGCCAAGGCGGGCGGCCTCAATGAATACGGCATTGCTGCCTATAAAGCAGCGGATGATTTTGCGGCCCGCGAAGTGGACTGGCTGCTGAAAATTGGCGGCATTGCCATTCATTATGGTAAAGCCTTGGGCGCGGACATTACCCTTGCGCAGCTAGAGGCCGACTTTGATGCGGTATTCCTTGGGATTGGTCTGGGCGGCGTGAACGCGCTTGGCCTTGCGGGGGCTGATCTGGACGGCGTGCAGAACGCGGTGGATTTCATCGAAGGTCTGCGCCAAACCGATAAGGCACAGGTTGCCATTGGCCGCGATGTGGTGGTGATTGGCGGCGGGATGACGGCGGTGGATGCTGCTGTGCAATCGCGCCTGCTGGGCGCGCAGAATGTGACTATGGTTTACCGTGGTCCGCGCGAGAAAATGAGCGCATCAGCCTATGAACAGGAACACGCGACCTCAGCGGGCGTGCGCATTGTCTATAACGCCGCGCCAAAAGCCATTCATGGCACCGGCCATGTGACGGGTGTGGAGTTCACCTATGCGGGGGGCGATGCCTTGACTGTTCCCGCCGATCAGGTGTTTTTGGCTATTGGCCAAACGCTATCTGGCGCGCCAAGCCTGCTAGACGGCAAAAAATTGAAAACCAATGCAGGAAAAGTCTGGACAGGCGGCGACTGTGCGGCAGGCGGGCAAGACTTGACTGTGACAGCAGTGGCCGAAGGGCGCGATGCAGCAACGGCCATTCATGCGAAACTTATGGGCTAGGGGGAAAACCATGGCAAATCTAACGACCAATTTCATCGGTATCAAATCGCCCAATCCGTTTTGGCTGGCATCTGCCCCGCCCACGGATAAGGCCTATAACGTCGAGCGCGCGTTCGAGGCGGGCTGGGGCGGCGTGGTGTGGAAAACGCTGGGCAGCGAAGGCCCGCCCGTGGTGAACGTGAACGGCCCGCGCTATGGCGCGATTTGGGGCGCTGACCGCCGCCTTTTGGGGCTGAATAACATCGAACTGATCACCGACCGTCCGCTGCAAGAGAACCTTGACGAGATTAAGATGGTCAAGCGCAAGTGGCGCGACCGCGCTATGATCATCTCGCTTATGGTGCCCTGCGACGAGGAGTCGTGGAAAGCGATCTTGCACCGCATCGAAGATACCGAGGCGGACGGGGTAGAGTTGAACTTTGGTTGCCCCCATGGCATGGCTGAACGCGGTATGGGCAGCGCGGTGGGCCAAGTGCCCGAATATATCGAAATGGTCACGCGCTGGGTGAAAACCTATTCCCGTATGCCTTGCATCGTAAAACTGACCCCCAACATCGCAGATATCCGCAAACCCGCCGAGGCTGCCAAACGCGGCGGCGCGGATGCGGTATCGCTGATCAATACGATCAATTCGATTACCTCTGTGAACCTTGACAGTTTCAGCCCCGAACCGATGATCGATGGCAAAGGCACGCATGGCGGCTATTGCGGCCCTGCGGTTAAACCCATCGCGCTGAACATGGTGGCGGAAATTGCGCGCGCCGAGGCCACGCGCGGCCTGCCGATTTCGGGCATTGGCGGGGTGACAACTTGGCGTGATGCAGCGGAATTTATGGCGCTGGGCGCGGGCAATGTGCAGGTCTGCACCGCGGCGATGACCTATGGGTTCAAGATTGTGCAGGAAATGATTTCTGGCCTGTCTGAATACATGGACAGCAAAGGCATGACCAGCACAGCAGACCTTGTTGCCCGCGCCGTGCCCAATGTCACCGATTGGCAATATCTGAACCTGAACTATGTGACCAAAGCGCAGATCAATCAGGATGACTGCATCAAATGCGGCCGCTGCTATGCCGCCTGCGAAGATACCAGCCACCAAGCCATCGCGATGAGCGAAGATCGCACCTTCACCGTCAAGGACGAAGAATGCGTGGCCTGCAATCTGTGCGTCAACGTCTGCCCCGTGGAAAATTGCATCACAATGGAAGTGCTACCCAAAGGCGCGCTGGACGGACGCACGGGCAAAAAGGTGGAGGATTACGCCAATTGGACGACCCATCCGAACAACCCATCCGTTGCGGCGGAATAGGGGGCGGTGCAGCAAAACAACGAATCAAGCGCCTGTACTGGCGCTGTGATGCGGCAAAAATGTTGCAAATGCACAAGTGGCTGAAAAGGGGGGCGTGTGCCGCCCCCCTCGCTGCGCTCACCCCCCGCAGGATATTTCTAGAGTTAGGAGGAAACAGACCTTCTGCCTGCTTCCTAACTCTGAAAATATCCTGGGGGAGCGGCAAAGCCGCGGGGGCAAAGCCCCCCTATACCTGCAACAATCGTGTCAGCAGGGTTTCCAAATACCTGTCTGCCCCCGCAAAAGGGTCAACCCCGTCGCCCAAAACTGCGCGCACTTGCACGTCGAAATCGGCGTAGTGCTGGGTCAGTGCCCAGATCGAAAAGATCAGATGCGTTGGATCACTGGGGGCGATTTTGCCAGCATCCATCCAGGCCGCAATCACGGCGGATTTCTCGGCGACCAGTGCGCGCAGATCGGTTTCGATGACCCTGCGCATCCGCGGCGCGCCTTGCAGAATTTCATTGGCGAACAGGCGGCTTTCACGCGGGTATTCGCGCGCCAGTTCCAATTTTCGATGGGCGTAGGATTTCAGTTCTGCCAGTGGATCGCCCAAAGGGTTGATGGCGCGCAAAGGGTCAAGCCATGTTTCTAAAAGACGGGTCAGCAGGGCGTTATGCACGGCCTCTTTGCTGGGAAAGTAGTAAAGCAGATTGGGTTTCGACAGGCCCGCACTGGCGGCGATTTCATCCAGCGTTGCGCCGCGAAATCCCGCTGCCGCGAACACTTCCAGCGCCGCCTCTAGGATCACCTCACGGTTGCGGGCCTGAATGCGGGTAGGCGCTTTGAGTTTGGGAACAGGGATCGGGGACACGGCGCTTCTTTGGGTTTTCAGGCTTTCAAACTGGCCCAAGCCGCGCCGCATTGCAAATGTAAACTGCCCCGCCACGTGTCAGGGCAGGGCATATTTCTTATTCTGCGGCTATAACAATGACATCAGGGATACCTCTGAGCGGTGCGACACGCATGGTCATAGCGAGGGGTAGGTCATTGAACCTTCCATCCTGCGCTGAGGTTTTGCCCCACAAAGATGTGCAGCATTTTGGAATAGCTTAGGGGTGCTGTGCAAGACTGCGGCGCGATCAGGCCAGATGTACGCGCATGGCTGCCACGACCATGGCGTGATCTTCCAATTGTGGCAGGCCTGAAAC
>CAMAWZ010000116.1 GCA_945861995.1 Pseudorhodobacter antarcticus | reverse complement strand
CTTTGTTCATTGCACCTTTCCCTTGGCCATAGAATTGGGTTAAACCCTGCATGACACAGCTACAACCACCCAAAGGGGCCAGCGATGAAATTCTTTGTAGACAGCGCCGATGTGGCCGCCATTGCCGAATTGAACGATCTGGGCATGGTCGACGGGGTCACCACGAACCCCTCGATCATTCTAAAATCGGGCCGCGATATTTTGGAAGTCACGCGCGAGATTTGCAGCATGGTATCGGGCCCCGTGTCTGCCGAGGTTGTGGCAACAAAGGCCGATGACATGATCGCCGAAGGCCGCAAGCTGGCAGAAATTGCCCCCAATATCGCCGTAAAAGTGCCCCTGACATGGGACGGCCTGCGCGCCTGCAAAGTGCTGACATCCGAGGGTAAAATGGTCAACGTCACCTTGTGCTTCAGCGTCAATCAGGCGCTGATTGCAGCCAAAGCAGGGGCGACCTTTATCTCGCCCTTTATTGGCCGTCTGGATGACATCAACCTTGATGGTATGGACTTGATCGCCGATATCCGCCAAGTCTATGACAATTACGGCTTTGACACGCAAATTTTGGCGGCATCCATTCGCAGCGCCAACCACGTCTCGCAATGCGCGCTGGTGGGGGCCGATGTTATGACCGCGCCGCCTGCCGTGATCAAGGCGCTGGCCAGCCATGCGCTGACCGATAAGGGCCTGGAACAGTTTGAAAAAGACTGGGCCAAGACGGGCCAGAAAATTCTGTAAAGATATTTGGGGGGCGGCGCGATGGATCAGGATTTACGCGATCTTATTCTGGCCGCCCCCGAAAAACTGCTGGAAGACCGCGATGTGATGGCAGCCCTTGTCGGCGCATCCGAGGCGCGGGCGGGTAATGTTGTCGATCTGCGCGGCATTGCCATGCAAAAGCTGGAAGAGCGGCTGGACAATCTGGAAGAAACCCACCGATCCGTGATCGCCGCCGCCTATGAAAATTTGGCAGGCACCAACCAAATTCACCGCGCGATTTTGGAACTGCTTGACCCGCTGACCTTTGACGATTTTCTAACCGCTTTGGCGGGCAATGTGGCCCAAGCCCTGCGGGTGGATGCGGTGGGTCTCTTGCTGGAATCCACGCAAAGCCCATTGGCCAGCACTGCGCCGCAGCTTTTGCACATTGTCAGCCCTGGCACAGTGGGCGCTTATACGTCGGGCGGGCGCAATGTGTCTTTGCGCCCCGTGGTGCTGCGGCAATGTATGCCCCAAAATGATGCGGTCTACGGCGAAGCGGCGGCTTGGGTGCGATCCGAGGCCCTGATGCGGCTGGATTTTGGCACGGGCCGCCTGCCAGGACTGCTGGCGCTTGGCAGCGAAGACCCGCATCATTTTAAGCCAAGCCATGGCACAGATTTGTTGGCGTTCTTTGCCAGCGTGTTTGAACGCACCATGCGCCGCTGGCTGAGTTAATCCATGATCCCGCCCGCCCACGGCGATGCACTGGCGCGCTGGCTGGCGCAACTCAAGGGGGCCGAGGGCGCATCCCCGCACACGATCAAAGCTTACGGCCAAGACCTGCGCGCTTTTCTGGCCTTTATCGCCGCCCATCGCGGCGGCGAGATTGGCGGCCTGTCCGATCTGGCCGCCCTGCCCCTTGCCGATATGCGGGCATGGATGGCCCACGCGCGCGGCACGGGCCTGTCTGCGCGCAGTCTGGCGCGGGCGCTGTCGGCGGTAAAAGGGTTTATCGCGTGGCTTGCCGATGGCAGCGGTTCAAGCATGGGGGGGGGCGCGGGGGGCGCCATCGATGCCAGCGCCGCCCTGTCTGCGCGCAGCCCCAAACACCTGCGCAAACTGCCCCGCCCGCTGACCGAAGATGGCGCAAAGGATGTGCTGGACAGCGTCGGCGATTTTGCGCCCGAGCCGTGGGTTGCCGCGCGCGATACCGCCGTTGTCACCCTGCTGTATGGGTCAGGCCTGCGCATTTCCGAGGCGCTGTCGCTGACGGGGGCAGACCATCCCCTGCCAGAAGTCTTGCGCATCACGGGCAAAGGCAACAAAACGCGGCTGGTGCCAACCCTGCCCGCGACACAAGCCGCCGTGGCCGAATACATGCGCCTGTGCCCATTCGATTTGGCCCGCGATGCCGCCCTATTTCGCGGCGCGCGCGGCGGGCCGCTGAACGCGCGCCTGATCGCGCTGGCCATGCAGCGCACCCGCGCCGCCCTTGGCCTGCCGCCATCGGCCACGCCCCACGCCCTACGCCACAGCTTTGCCACGCATTTGCTGGCCGCAGGCGGCGATCTGCGCGCCATTCAGGAACTGCTGGGTCATGCCAGCCTGTCCACGACCGAGGCCTATACCGCCGTAGATACAGCACGGCTGATGGATGTGTATAACAGCGCCCATCCACGGGCGAACGGCTGACCCGCCCCCCCCCCGCGCCCGCCAACTGACCCCCCAACTCCCCCGTGCAAAACCCGCCATAATGGGCGAACACAGTCCGATGGATATTCGCATCAAAGCCCTTTCAGTGCATCTGCTCACCGCCTCTGGCGCGGTTTTATCGATGTTTGCCATGCTTGCGGCGGTCGAATCTGAATGGTCGCTGATGTTTTTGTGGCTGGTGCTGGCGCTGATTGTCGACGGCATCGATGGCCCCTTGGCGCGGCGCTATGACGTCGAAAAGAATTTCCCCATCTACGACGGCGTGCTGATGGATTTGATTGTCGACTATCTGACCTATGTCTTCATTCCCGCCTACGCGCTCTTCAAATCGGGGATGCTGACAGGCTGGACAGGCTGGTTTGCAATCATTGCCATCACCTACGGCTCGGTCGTGTATTTTGCCGACACCCGCATGAAAACCAAAGACAAAAGCTTTTCTGGCTTTCCCGCCTGCTGGAACATGGTGGTCTTGGTTCTGTTCGCCGTGCAGCCCAGCCAATGGGCTTCGCTGATCATCGTCGCGGCCTTAACAGCGGGTATGTTCCTAAACCTGAAATTCATCCACCCCACCCGCACCAAACGCTGGAACTGGATATCTATGCCGATGTCACTGATCTGGGTTTTGGCGGCGGCTTGGGCGGCGTGGACAGATTTCAACGCAGGCTGGCTGGCGCACTGGACTCTGATTATCGCATCGCTTTACCTGATTTTGGCAGGGATCGTGCAGCAGATCATCCCCGAACGCGGGCCAAAGGCCTAAATTCCTACCAACTTCCTAACTCTACAAATATCCTGGGGGTGAGCGCAGCGAGGGGGCAAAGCCCCCTAACTTGCGCAACAAAGGCTGGCCAATCATCGCCCCGCCGACCAAAACACGCGGTCTCGCATGGGCCGCCGTACACTGCAAAACTTGTGCGGCGGCCCACAGCAATTCTGGTTGCACAGCGCAGGCCGATACGCCGCATATCGCCATAACTCCGCGCTGTAACGCGCAGAACGGCGGCTCAATCAGCTTGTCTCGTTATCCCAAAGCCTCACTGCACCGCGCGCAGGTGGCCGCGTGTTTATGCGTGCCAACATCTGGCAATATCTGCCAGCAGCGCGCGCATTTCTCGCCCTGCGCCATGTCAAACACCACAGCGACGCCGGCCACATCGGGCAGGGTAAAGGCCCCTTCGGGCGCGGGCGTTTGCAAGACCTCGATCGCAGAGGTAATCGAAAACTCTGCAATCGGCACGCCTTGCGTTGCGGCAAACAGCGCGGCCGCGCTGACATAGACTTTTGGTGCGGCCTCCAGCGATGCGCCAATCACTTTGGCAGTGCGCTGCACCTCCAAGGCGGCCGTAATCACACGGCGCGTCTGGCGCAGATGCGCCCATTTTTCCGCCAAGGCGGGGTTCAGCCATGCGGCGGGAACGCTTGGCATATCGTTCAGATGAATGGACGTGCCTTCCCCATTACGGCACAGCCACACTTCTTCGGTGGTGAACACCAAAATCGGGGCCAGCCACGCAGTCAGGTGGCTGTAAAGATGATCCAAAACCGTGCGCGCCGCGCGGCGGCGCAAGGCACTGGGCGCGTCGCAATACAAGCTGTCTTTGCGGATGTCAAAGTAGATGGCCGACAAGTCAGTCGTCGCAAAGGCAAAGATTTTCTGGAACACGCCTTGGAAATCATAGGCCTTGTACCCCGCCCGCACCTCGGCATCAATTTGGGCCACGCGGTGCAGAACCCATTGCTCTAACTCTGGCATCTGATCATGCGGCAGGCGTTCTGCGTCTGAAAAATCTTTCAGATTCCCCAGCACAAAGCGCAGCGTATTGCGCAGGCGGCGATAGCTGTCGGCCACGCCTTTTAGGATTTCTTTACCGATGCGCAGATCAACCGTGTAATCGGCCAGCGCCACCCACAGGCGCAAAATATCCGCGCCGTATTCGTCAATCACGGCTTGCGGGGCCACGGTATTGCCCAGCGATTTGGACATTTTCATGCCCTTTTCATCCAGCGTAAAGCCGTGCGTCAAAACCCCGCGATAGGGCGCGCGGCCCTTGGTGCCGCAGGACTGGAGCATCGATGAATGGAACCACCCGCGATGCTGATCGGTGCCCTCCAGATACAGATCAGCCAGCCCATCCGCACTGCCATCCGCGCGATCGCGCAGCACGAAGGCGTGGGTTGACCCAGAGTCAAACCACACATCCAGCACGTCCATAACCTGATCGTAATCGTCAGGGTTGACGATACCGCCCAAGGCTTTTTCTTTGAACCCCGCCTCATACCAAACATCAGCACTGTCCGCTTCAAAGGCGGCTTTGATCCGCGCGTTCACCTCGGCGTTTTGCAAGATGTAATCGGCGTCCGTCGGCTGCGCGCCCTTTTTGGTGAAGGCCGTCAGCGGCACGCCCCACGCGCGTTGACGCGACAGTACCCAATCAGGCCGCGCTTCGATCATCGAGTGCAGGCGGTTGCGCCCCGTTTGCGGTGTCCATTGGACAAGATCGTTGATGGATGTCAGCGCGCGCTGGCGGATCGTGTCGCCATACTGGCCCATCCCGTCACCCAGCGGCTTATCAATCGCCACAAACCACTGCGGCGTGTTGCGGTAAATCAGCGGGGCTTTGGAACGCCACGAATGGGGGTAGGAGTGGAATAAAGTTCCCTTGGCAAACAGCGCGCCCTGCTGTGCCAATGCCCTGATATTGGCAACGTTTGCCTCGCCATCCCAAGGGTTCTTTTTATTCTTTGGATCAGGCTCATTGCGCAAAATCGCTTTGCCCCCAAAGATGGGAAGGTTAGCGCGATAGGTGCCATCGGCCTCGACATTATAGGTCATGCCAAGGTTATACTTGAGGCCCATCTGATAATCGTCATCGCCATGACTGGGCGCGGTATGGACAAACCCCGTGCCCGCATCATCGGTGACATGATCGCCTGCGACCATGGGAACTGGGAAATCCCACTCGCCATTGCCGGCTTCGATTTGGGCGTAGGGGTGGGAGAGGGTCAGGCTGCCCAACTCCTCCGCCGTCACATCACGCAGGCGGGTGTGGGCTGCGACTTTGGCCGAGGTCATAACCCCTTCGGCCAACTTATCGGCCAAAAGGATGCATTCGCCGGCAACTGCGGTCGAGTTTTCGCTGAGTTCTTCAACGCGATACAGGCCATAAGAGATGGTTGGATTGAACGACACGCCGCGATTTTGCGGGATTGTCCAAGGGGTCGTTGTCCAGATAACGACTGTCGCCTTGAACAAGTCGCTTGCAAGAGTTGCACCTTCGCCGCCGACAATTCTTGTCCTAAACCGCACCCAAACCATATGGCTGGTCACGTCGTGATATTCCACCTCTGCCTCAGCCAGCGCGGTCTTTTCTACAGGCGACCACATCACGGGTGTTGACCCCTGATACAAACTCCCGTTCATCACAAACTTCATGAACTCGTCGGCGATCACCGCCTCGGCGTGGTAGTCCATTGTGATGTAGGGATCGGCCCAGTTGCCTGTAATCCCTAACCGCTTGAACTCTTCGCGCTGAATATCAATCCAGCCTTCCGCGAATTTGCGGCATTCGCGGCGGAAGGCGATGATGTCGACATCGTCTTTGTTCAGCCCGCGGGCCCTATATTGCTCTTCGATTTTCCATTCAATCGGCAAGCCGTGGCAATCCCATCCGGGCACATAGCGCGCGTCATGGCCCATCATCTGCTGGCTGCGCACGACCATATCTTTTAGGATTTTGTTCAGCGCATGGCCGATGTGCAGGTGCCCGTTGGCATAGGGGGGGCCGTCGTGCAGGGTAAAGGGCGGGCGGGCGGTATCGCGCGCTTTATCGCGCAGGCGGTCATAAACCCCAATCTGCGCCCATTTGGCCAGCCAATCAGGTTCGCGCTGCGGCAGGCCCGCGCGCATGGGAAAATCGGTGTCAGGCAGGAAAACGGTGGTGGAATAATCGGGCGTATCGGCGCTCATCGCGTGTATCCTTAGGTGGGAAATGACTATCTGTCCCAGCGCCCTGCGATCAGGACACTGGGCGACTAATTCGCAGGATGTATATGCGAGCGGCCAACATATGCGCCTTATAGGCGGGCGGCGGCGCGGCGTAAAGGGCGGCAAAGGGAGCGCTGCCGCCCCCTCGCTACGCTCACCCCTCGCAAGGTATTTGGGCCAAAATGAAAGCTATTCGCGGCGCAGGAAGAGGGTGCCGTTCGCCGCGCCGCCCGTGTCTTCGGTAAAGCCGAAGGGCAAAAGATGGGCGGCGTGGGTTTTGCGGTCGTGTTCTATTTCACTGGGGTCAAGGAAGGGAAACAAGATGCGGCGGATGCCCGTTAGGCGCGTCTCGGTCAGCGCTTGCGGCGGCAGCAGCGTGCCGGGCAGGCGCAGCACTTCGGGTTTGAAATCTGCCAAGAGCGCGTCAAGGCCAGAATACTGGCCTTCGGGATCATCATAGCTGCGCAGAGGTTGGGCGCAAAAGGTGATCATATGGCCTTCTTGGGGGAATTGTTTGGCCGCAATCATCGCGCCAAATTGTACCAGCGCCTCGCGGTCGTCTTGCACGGCGATGTGCACATCTTCGCGCCCGGCTTTGGCGCGCAGGGGCACAAAACCAAACCCCGCGCCCAGTTCCATCAGCCGCGTGCAGCCTGCGATAAAGCCCGAAATATTGCGCGCATGGCGGCGGTCAAACTTACCCGCCTGCACAGCTTCGAGGCTGGCGGCGGTGAACACGCGCGGATCAAGGGGGATTTTAATCTGTTGATTTTCAATCACGTCCAGCGCGATTTCGCCGCGCAGATCCATCGGCCCCGAAACGTAAGGAGAGGCAAAGGGCGAGCCCCAACCCGGCGGTGGCGGCGTGCGGCGTTCGTCTTTTGGTTTGGCGGCGCGGCGCGCGTCGATTTTGGTTTGCACGGCTGCAACCTCGGCCGGATCGCGGGCCTT
>CAMAWZ010000115.1 GCA_945861995.1 Pseudorhodobacter antarcticus | reverse complement strand
ATATGCTGTCGATGCTGACCCAAGTCTTCGCCATTTCGGCGGTGGTCTGCATCATTTGGGTTGTCTACGGCTATTCGATGGCGTTTTCCTATGGCGGGTCGTTGGATACTTATGTGGGCGGGTTTAGCAAGGCGTTCTTGCAAGGGGTGGATGCCACAACGCTGGTGCCAACCTTTACCAATGGCGTTTGGCTGCCTGAATACACGTTCATCGCGTTTCAGATGACCTTTGCCATGATCACGCCTGCGCTGATCGTGGGGGCCTTTGCCGAGAGGATGAAGTTTTCCTCGCTGATGGTGTTTTCGGTTCTGTGGGTGACATTCATCTACTTCCCAATGGCGCATATGGTTTGGTGGTGGGGCGGCCCAGATTTCTTGGCCGAACAACAGACGCTGAAGCTGATTGCTGAAGCGGCTGGCGATACCGCTGCTGCCGAGGCCGCTGCTGCCAATCTGGCTGCCAATGGTCTGATCTGGAACTGGGGCGCGCTGGACTTTGCAGGCGGCACTGTGGTGCATATCAACGCGGGTATTGCTGGTCTTGTCGGCTGCATCATGCTGGGCAAGCGTGTGGGGTATGGCAAGGATTCGATGGCGCCCCATTCGTTGACCATGACCATGATCGGCGGCGCTTTGCTGTGGGTGGGCTGGTTTGGGTTTAACGCAGGGTCTAACCTTGAATCCAACGCGATCACCTCGCTGGCGATTGTGAATACCTTTGTGGCCACGGCGGGCGGCGGTGTGGCGTGGATGTTCGCCGAATGGCTGCTAAAGGGCAAACCATCGCTTTTGGGTCTGGTTTCGGGTGTTGTGACGGGGCTTGTGGCCGTGACCCCTGCGGCAGGATTTGCAGGGCCAATGGGCGCGCTGGTGCTGGGTCTGCTGGCTGGCGTGGCATGCTTCTTCTTTGTCAGCTACGTCAAGAATATGTTCAAACTGGATGACAGCCTTGATGTGTTTGGCATCCATGGTCTGGCGGGGATCATCGGCGCGATTGCCACGGGTATCTTGGTGAACCCAGCTTTGGGCGGCGCGGGCATTCCTGACTACACGTCGGTCCCTGGCACGCTGCAAGTGGGCGCGTATGACATGGGGTTCATGTTGACGGCGCAAATCAAGGCGGTGCTGTTCACGATTGCCTTCTCGGGGATTGGTTCGTTCATCTTGTTCAAGCTGGTTGATATGGTGATGGGCCTGCGCGTGAAGGAAGAAATCGAGCGCGAAGGTCTGGATCTGGCCGAACATGGCGAGCGTGCTTACAACCAATAACAAGGGCCAATAATTATGGGGGGGCGGCCAAAGTGCCGCCCCTTTCGCTTGGTTCAACGGGCCCTGTCGCCAATGATCCAAATGCGCCCGCAAGCTTGCCTTGCGGACTTTTTTTGTGTTGGATGGGGGATAAAAGGAGTGGGTACTATGACCAAAGGACGGATCGAAGCGTTTTCCGATGGGGTGATCGCCATCATCATCACCATTATGGTGCTGGAACTGAAAGTCCCGCAAGGGCATGATATTGATGCGCTTTGGCCGCTGCTGCCGATATTTCTGTCTTATGCGCTGTCATTCGTTTTTGTGGGCATTTACTGGAACAATCATCACCAAACGTTTCATGCTGTAAAGCATGTGGGCGGCTGGGTGCTGTGGGCCAATTTGCATTTGTTGTTCTGGCTGTCGCTGATCCCGTTTACCACGGGGTTTATGGGCGAGAACGGCTTTCCCGAGCATACGGTGGCGATCTATGCTTTGAACATGATGATGTGTGCGGTGGCCTATTTTCTGCTGATCCGCGCCTTGGTGGCGCAGCATGAGGTGGACAGTGATTTTTCCCGTGCGCTGGGATCGGATCGCAAAGGAAAGCTGTCTTTGGCGGCCTATGTTTTTGCCGCACCCATTTCCTTTGTTCATCCCGGGCTGGCTATGGTTGTTCTGGCGGCGGTCGTGCTGACTTGGGTGGTGCCTGATCGGCGCTTTATCGCTGCCGCCGCAGAACATGGGCCCAAATAGGCACTGAGGCCAGCAAAACTGCGGCAAAGACAATGGCGGCGCGCAGGCCGAACTGCCCCGCCAAAAACCCCACAAAAGGCGGGCCAAAGAAATAGCCGAAATATCCCAAAAGCGTGGCACGCGCCACGGCGCGGGCGCGGGCGGCGGGATGTGCCATTTGCCCCACCATCGAAAAGGCTGTGGGCGCGATGACCGACGATCCAAGCCCCATAATGATGAACCCTGCATAAGCCATTGCAGGGCTGGTGGCGGCGGCGGCAATCACCGCCCCCGTGGCCGACAGCAGCGCGCCGCACATCAGCAGCACGTGCCCCGCCACGCGCTGTGCCATGCCTTGGCCTGCCAGCCGCGCAAACCCCATTGTCAGGGCCATCACCGCAGGCCCCATTGCCCCCGCTGCCGGCGATCCGCCCAAAGTCTGCTCGATATGCAGGGCCGACCAGTTTTCGGCGGCGTTTTCGGTTAGAAAGGCGATCAACACAATCGCTCCGCCAATCAGCGGCACGAGGCCAAGGCGTGCTGCACCCTTATCTTTGGGCTTGGCAAGGCCGTGGATCGCGCCATCTTTTTCAATCGTCAGCAGGGCCAAAAGGGCGGCGATCAGCGCGATAGTTCCCAAGGTGGGCGCAGGGCCAAGCGACGCGCTGCGCAAAACGCCCACCAGCATCGCCCCGCCGGCAAGGCCAAAGCTATAGGCGGCATGGCACAGGTTCATCAAAGGCTGGCTATGGCGGTTTTCCAAATCGGCCACGCGGGCGTTCATAATCACATCGGTCAGCCCCGTGCCCGCCCCCGCCGCCAGCATGGCCAGCGGAAACAGCCAAACGCTGCCCGCCATGCCCGGCAGAGCAAAGGCCACCGCCATAATCCCCGTGGCCAGCGGCAGCGCCCAACCCCGCGCCCACACGCCAAAGGCGGGCGCCACCAGCATGGCGCTGACGGCTGCAAAAGGGGTTGCAAACAGCAAAAGCCCAAGGGTCTGCGCATCCACCCCCAGCATTGATTTCAGATCGGGCAAATCGGCTGCAAACCCGCCCCACAAAACCCCCATCGCCGCAAAAGCAGCAATCGGCGCGCGGGCGCGGGATAGGGTGGTCAGCATGGGCATCTCCTGCAAGCTGCCCTGACCTAACGCGCGGCGCGCCTGCCGCCATGTCCTTTTGCGACGGGCGCGCCGCCACACGCGCCTTTTTCGACAAAGCCGCGCATTTTTCGGGTATTTCTGGCTTTACTTCGCGGCGATTCCCCATTAACGCCGCCCAGTCGCGCCATGCACCCTTGAACGTTGGCGGACTTATATGGAGAGAAACTATGGCACGTGAGATCCCAGATCTTATCGCCGAGGCACGGATGGGGACAGGCAAGGGGGCCGCTCGTCAATCTCGTCGCGATGGATTTGTACCCGGTATCGTCTATGGCGACAACACTGCGCCAACGCCGATCAAACTGAATTACAACATGCTGCTCAAGCGCTTGCGCCAAGGCCGTTTCCTGTCGACCCTGTTCAACCTAAAGGTTGCAGGCCAGCCAGACGTGCACGTGGTCTGCCGCGGCGTTCAGCGCGATGTGGTCAAAGATTTGCCCACCCACGTTGATTGTATGCGCCTGCACGATGACAGCCGCATCAACCTGTTTATCCATGTCAACTTTGAAAACCACGAGGCCAGCCCAGGCCTAAAGCGCGGCGGCACCCTGACCGTTGTGCGCTCGGACGTGGAATTGGAAGTTTTGGCATCCGATATTCCCGATCACATCACCGTTGATCTGACGGGGCTGAAAATGGGTTCGGTTATTCACATCAATGACATTGCGCTGCCAGAAGGCGTGCGCCCAACGATTGCGCGCAACTTTGTCATCGCCAATATCACAGCGCCTTCGGGCTATGTCGAAACGGAAGAAACGGCCTAAGCCGTAGGGTTTAGGACGCAGATTTAGGCGCGGCGGGGCAACCTGCCGCGCCTTTTTTATGCGCTTACGCCCTGACTGGGCAGCAGGTGCACTGCGCCGATTTGCCACCCCTCGGGCGTTTCTACCATCATATAATCCAACAGATGCGTGGCCCCTGCGCCGTCAACCATCAGCACCCGCTGCCACAGGTTGCCCGCGACGGTGCGCAACTCTAACATCCGCACGTCGCGCGGGGCAACGACCATCGGGTAGCCTTGGCGCACCATCATCTCGAACTGATCCGCCGTGCCGAACATACCCTTGATATTGGGCGCAGCAAAGGTGAAGGCGGCAGTGAAATCATCTGCCGCCATAGCATCGATTTGGGATTGGATCGTTTGCTGAATGGGCGCGCTGGGCTGCTCGGCGGTTTGGGCGCTTGCGGGCAGGGGCAAAGACAGGGCAAGTACTAAGGCAAAAAGGCGGCGCATCGGGCACTCCTTTGGCTGGGATAGACCAAGGGTAGGGCAGGCGCGGCCAAAGGCAAATCGGCACGGCTTACTGGCCAAAGCTGTGGTGGATGCTTTATGCGATACGTCAACCCTGCGTGATGAAACGCTGCTTTGATGCTGGACGCGGCGCGCAAGAAGGCAGCCTCCCCGCTTCTCTTTTTCGCAAATATCCCACGGGGGTGGGCCTGCGAGCGTGCTCGCAGGCGAGGGGGTGTGAAACCCCCTCACCGTCAAATATTCAGCAGATCAGCCGACGAATTCCCCCGCCAGCGCGCGGTCCATCAGCGCAATCGTCTCTCCAACGCCATACAGCGCGACAAAGCCGCCAAAGCGCGGCCCATCGGATGCGCCCAGCAGCAACTCATAAAGCGCTTTGAACCAATCGCGCAGCGGCTCGAAGGCGTGGTCTTTGCCCACGGCGAAGACCATCGTTTGCAGGGCGTCGTCGGTTGTCTCACCCTGCCATGCCGCCAGACGCGCGCGCAGGTCGACCATCGCGGCGCGTTCCATATCGGTGGGCAGGCGGAACACACGGGTGGGCGCAATTTTATCGGCGAAATAGCGCACCGCGTGGGCGGCGGCGGCGTTAAGATCGGGGTTCAATTCGGGCGAGGCATCGGGGGCGTATTTCTTGATAAATCCCCACAGCCCCGCCGCATCGGTGGCCCCTGCGACTGAGGCGAGGTTCAGCAGCATCCCAAAGGTGACAACCATTTTCGAGGCTGGCGGCGCGCCGTTATGGATATGCCAAACCGGGTTGGCCGCCTGCGCCTCGATGTCTTGACCTTCATAAGCGCTCAGTTGTTGGTGGTATTCATCCACCGCGCGCGGGATCACATCAAAATGCATCCGCTTGGCGGTTTTGGGCTTTTGATACATGAAATAGGACAGGCTTTCCGAAGATGCATAGGTCAGCCATTCGTCGATGCTCAGACCATTGCCCTTGGTTTTGGAAATTTTCTGGCCTTCTTCGTCCAAAAACAACTCGTAACTCATGTGATTGGGCTTGCGCCCGCCCAATACTTCGCAAATGCCGTCATAGATGGGGGTATTGGTGGAATGGTCTTTGCCATACATTTCAAAATCCACATCCAGCGCGGCCCAGCGTGCGCCGAAATCGGGCTTCCATTGCAGTTTGACATGGCCGCCCGTGACAGGCAGCGTCCATTCGCGGCCATCTTCATCGTCAAAGGTGATGGTGTGGTTTTTGGCATCGACGTTCTTCATCGGCACATACAAAACGCGGCCCGTTTCGGGGTGAATGGGCAGAAAGCAGGAATAGGTTTGCTGGCGTTCTTCGCGCAGACTGGCCAGCATGATGTTCATAATCGCGTCGTAGCGTTCTGTGGCCAGCCGCAAAGTGTCATCAAAGCGGCCTGATTTGTAGAATTCGGTGGCGCTGATGAATTCGTATTCAAAGCCGAACGTATCCAAAAACCGCCGCAGCATCGCATTGTTATGCGCGCCGAAACTGTCGAATTGGCCGTAAGGATCGGGCACAGATGTCAGCGGTTTTTGCATATGCTGGCGCAGCATATCTTGTTGGGGCACGTTTTCGGGCACTTTGCGCATGCCGTCCACATCATCGGAAAAGCAAATCAGACGGGTGGGGATGTCGGAAATCGCCTCGAATGCGCGGCGGATCATCGTGGTGCGGGCGACCTCGCCAAAGGTGCCAATATGGGGCAGGCCCGACGGGCCATAGCCCGTTTCAAACAGCACATACCCCTTTTCTGGGGCCTTTTTCTCGTATCGTTTCAGCAGCGCGCGCGCCTCTTCAAAGGGCCAAGCCTTGGATTTCATTCCTGCATCCCGAAGCGCTGTCATCGCAAAATTCCCTATGCCCATGCGCGCCAAATCGCGCGCAGCCCAACTCCTCTATTGCCGCCCGCGCGCGGGGTCAATATTCTGCCCGCAAATAGGAGTTTTCCATGGCTGACACCCCCGCCTCGCTTTCCGTGCAAGATGCTTTGGTTGCCGTGATGATTGCGGTTTCCGCATCGGACGAACAAATGCGCACACCCGAACTGATGGCCATTCAGCGCATGGTCAATCATATGCCCGTGTTTGCCGATTATGACACCGACCGCATCCGCGTGGTGGCGCAGACCGTGTTTGATTTGTTCGAGGAAGAAGACGGGCTAGACGCCCTGTTCGGCCTGATCCGCGACGCGCTGCCAGAGCGGCTGTATGAAACCGCCTATGCACTGGCCTGCGATGTGGCGACGGCGGATGGCACGCTGCGCGAGATTGAACTGCGGATGCTGGAAGAAGTGCGCGAAGAGCTGTCGATAGATCGTCTTCATGCGGCGGCGATTGAATGGGGGGCAAGGGTGCGTCATTTGCGGGTTTAGCGCGCAAGATTGCATTTCCCGTCCTTTCACCTTAACTGGAAGCGAAACTGCACAAAGGCCGCACCCCGATGAACTGGATCACCAACTACGTTCGCCCCAAGATTGACAGCCTGTTTTCCAAGCGGGATGTACCTGAAAATCTGTGGACGAAATGCCCTGAATGCGGGACGATGCTGTTTCACCGCGAGTTGGCGGCGGCGCTGAATGTGTGCAGCAACTGCGATCATCATATGTCGATTTCCCCGCGCGATCGTTTCAATGCGCTGTTCGACCTTGGGATTTTCACCGAGGTGAAGGTGCCCGAACCTGTGCATGATCCGCTGCAATTTCGCGATCAAAAACGCTATCCCGACCGGTTAAAGGCGGCGCAAAAGGCTGCTGGCGAAAAGGATGCGATGCTGGTTGCCGAGGGCGAGGTGGGCCGCACCCCCATTGTCGCGGCAGGGCAGGACTTTTCGTTCATGGCAGGCTCGATGGGTATGTATGTGGGCAATGCCATCATCGCGGGGGCCGAGCGGGCGATAAAGCTAAAGCGCCCGTTCGTTTTGTTTTCCGCATCCGGTGGCGCGCGGATGCAAGAAGGGCTGCTATCGCTAATGCAAATGCCGCGCACGACGGTGGCGCTGCAGATGCTGCGCGAGG
>CAMAWZ010000114.1 GCA_945861995.1 Pseudorhodobacter antarcticus | reverse complement strand
TCGGACACGGCGGCGCAGGAAAACTCGATCCCTGTCACGGTCAGCGAAGTGTCCTTTGAAGGGGCGTTTATTTCGGTTCTGTGCCACAGCGATGATGGCAAGCTGATCGTGGCCGAATTGCGCAATGACGGGTCGGCCACTGTGCCAGCTATGGGCACCAAGCTGCACGCCAGCTTTGACGCCGCCCGCGCCGCCCTGTTGCCTGACGCAAATGTAAGGGGCTAGGCGATGAACGATCTTATTCGCCGTTACGGCGTGACGATCACGGCCCTGATGTGCCTTTTGGTGGCGTTTTGGTTGTTGATGCTGGTGGTGGTGCCCAATATCACCCTGTTCGAGCAAAGTTTCCGCCCCTATCTGCCTGTGGTCGAGGTGGGCGGGCCGAAAGATGTCTACGGCCTTGGCAACTATGCCAAAGTGTTCGACGGATCGATTGAACGCTCGTTCTTTGGCATCCCTTACATGATCCCTGTCCATGTGATGACCTTTGGTCTGACGATTTGGTATTCTATTGTCGTCACGGTGGCCTGCTTTGCGCTGGCCTATCCGCTGGCGTTTTTCATGGCGAAAATTGCCAACCCCAAATCGCTGCCCACGCTACTGCTGCTGCTGTTCATTCCGCTGTGGGTGTCCGAAGTGCTGCGCGCCTTTGCGTGGTGGATCATTTTGGCCTTTAAAGGCCCGCTGAACGCCCTGCTGCTGGCGATTGGTGCCATCGATGAACCGGTGCGCTGGATTGTAGGTTATGACGGCGTGGTGATTGGCCTGACCTATACCTATGTTTTGTTTATGCTTTTTCCGATTTAGAACGCGATTGCGTCGCTGGATACCAACCAGATTGAGGCGGCAGATGATCTGGGCGCGCCGTGGTGGAAAATCCATTGGCGCATCGTGTTGCCCCATGCCAAGCCTGGCATCGCATCGGGCTGCGTGATGGTGTTCATGCTGTCGGCAGGCTCGCTTCTGGTGCCATCGATCCTTGGATCGACCACATCGCAGTGGTTCACACAGACGATCGATCAGTGGTTCAAGGACGCGCTGGATTGGAACACGGCCTCGGCCTATGCGTTTATCCTTTTGCTGCTGTGCACGATCTTTGTGTCCATCGCGCTGAAGGTGTTCAAAGTTAAACTTTCCGATATCGCGAAATAGGGGGCGGTGATGCATAAACTTCGGATGAACCTTGCCCGCCTGTATATGGGCCTGTTTTTGGTATTTATGATTGCACCCTTGGCGGTGATGTCGGGGGCTGCCTTTAACGATAACCGCCTGCCATCGATTGTGCCGTGGAAAGGGTGGACGACGCGCTGGTTTGAAGCGATGATCAACGATGACCGCATGATGGTTGCCTTTGGCAATACGCTGGTGGTGGCTGTCGCAGTGGCGCTTTTGTCGGTGATTGTGGGCACGGCTTCGGCCATTTTGATCAACTCGATCTCGGGCCGTGTGCGCACGCTGCTGTACAGTATGATGATCTCGACCATCCTGATCCCCGGCGTGGTGATTGGTATCTCGACCATGATTTTGTGGACGCGAATGGGCAATGCTATCGGGACGGAATTCTTCTTGTTTAACCCCGGTTTGCATTTGTCGGTTCTGGGGCAGGTCAGCTATATTGCCGCCATGGTGATGCTGCTGGTGCTGGCCCGTTTGCAAAGCTTTGACGCGGGGCTGGAAGAGGCTGCGCTGGACTTGGGCGCAAGCCATGCCCAAGTGCTGCGCCGCATTCTGTTGCCCTATCTGTACCCTGCCATCGGCGCGGGCGGGGCTGTGGCGTTTTTCCAATCGATTGAAAACTATAACGTCACGCAGTTCACGCGCGGCGGGATGGATACGCTGACAGTCTATGTGTTTTCGATGGTACGATCGGGCGTAACCCCAGCCATCAACGCGCTGGCGTTCTTGCTGATTTTGGTCACGCTGGTCTTGGCCCTGATCTATGAAATCAACCGCCGCCGCATGGCGCGCGTTGAGGCTGAACGCGAAGCAGAGGCGCGCCGCGCATCCGCTTTGGAAGAGGCCCTTTAGGCGAAATAGCCCAAGCGCGATGCGCTTGGGCCGATGCGCTTGGGCAAAGGCCGTTTAGGCCGCGTCGTCAAATGTGACAACACCCGTCGTAATGTCATAGACCGCCGCCAAAACCCGAACTTTGCCCTCTGCCACCAAGGCTGTGATTGTCGCGCTGTCTTGCATAATGGTTTGGACGCCCTTGCGCGCATTGGCCAGAACGGTTTTTGACACAAGGTCAGGGTCTGATGCGCCAATAGCCAAGGCGACTGGCAAAATCGGCTGCACCATCTTGGCCACAGCGCCGCCCAGATCGGTACCTTTTGTCACCACCTCGCAGGCCGCGCCAATGGCGCCGCATTTGCTGTGGCCCATCACCACAATCAGCGGCGACTTCAGATGCGCCGCGCCATATTCCAGCGTGCCCAGCACTGCGGTATCCACCACATTGCCCGCATTGCGCGAGGTGAACAAATCCCCCAACGTCGCGCCGCCAAAAATCAATTCCGACGATACACGGCTATCGGCGCAGGTGACGATGCTGGCATAAGGGTGCTGCCCCTGCGCCAATTCTTCGCGCAAGCTGGCCAGATTGGCCGCACAAGCGCCCGCATCGGACACAAATGCCGCATTGCCTTCGCGCAGGCGCGCCAAGGCTTCATCGGGGGTCATCGCAAACTCTGCCTCAGAATTGGCAAAGGCGGGGGCTGCAAACGAGCCAACCGCCAAAGCCGCCGCACCCACGGCCCATTTCATTACGTCACGGCGGGGTACCGCCGTGCCTTCACATTCTTCGCACATTGCATATTCCTTTGTTGCAAAACAGTAAGATCAGCTTTGCACCAAGGATATAATTGGTCAATAATGCATTGAAATATAGAGATAAAAGGAAACTAGGGGTTGAGGTTAAAAGAACGCCTGCAACCCTGTGATCGCACGGCCAAGGATCAGGCCATGCACATCATAGGTACCCTCATAGGTGTTGACCGTTTCTAGGTTGACCATATGGCGCATCACTTGGAAATCTTCGGAAATGCCGTTACCGCCATGCATATCGCGGGCGTGGCGGGCCGCATCCAAAGCCTTGCCGCAATTGTTGCGCTTTAGGATCGACACCATTTCAGGCGCTGCCTGCGCCGCATCCATCAGCCGCCCCAGTTGCAGCGCGCCTTGCAGACCCAGCGCGATATCGGTCATCATGTTGGCCAGCTTGGTCTGGTACAACTGCGTCTGCGCCAGCGGCTTGCCAAACTGATGGCGATCTAGCCCGTATTGACGCGCGGCGGTCATGCAAAACTCGGCAGCGCCCATCACGCCCCAGGCAATGCCATAGCGCGCGCGGTTCAGGCAGCCAAAGGGACCTTTCAGCCCTTCGACATGCGGCAGCAGGGCCTCTTCGCCCACCTCGACATCCTCCATCACAATCTCGCCCGTGATCGATGCGCGCAAGCTCAGCTTGCCGCCGACTTTGGGCGCAGACAGGCCCTTGGTGCCCTTGTCCAGCACAAAGCCGCGAATTTTGCCGCCATGCGCCTCGGATTTGGCCCAAACCACGAAGACATCGGCAATCGGCGCGTTGGAAATCCACATTTTTGCGCCGTTCAGCACATAGCCGTTCGCGGTTTTGCGCGCCGTGGTCTTCATGCCCGCAGGATCAGACCCAGCGCCCGGTTCGGTCAGGCCAAAGCAGCCAATCCATTCGCCTGTGGCCAGCTTGGGCAGATACTTGCGTCGCTGGTCTTCTGACCCATAGGCATAGATCGGATACATCACCAAGGAAGACTGCACCGAAAGCATGCTGCGATAGCCGCTATCGACACGCTCGACCTCGCGGGCGATCAGGCCATAGGCGACATAGCTGGCCCCCAGCCCGCCGTATTCTTCGGGAATGGTGGCCCCCAAAAGGCCCATCTCGCCCATCTCGCGGAAAATCGCAGGATCGGTCTGCTCGCTGCGATAGGCGGCAATCACGCGGGGTTGCAGTTTTTCTTGCGCAAAGGCGCGCGCCGCATCGCGCAGCATCCGCTCTTCTTGCGAAAGCTGGTCTTCCATGCGGAAGGGATCGGCCCAATCAAACGGGCCAAGTTCGGGGGCGTCTTTGGGCTTTATCGCGGGGCGGGCGGTGCTGTGATCTTTCATGGCGTGCTCCTGTGTTTGACCCATTATTGCAAATTGCGCGGCAAAAGCCTAACGAAAGATCATCGCGGGTGTATTAGGAAAACTCATATGTTCGGCGCGCGGCGGTACTTGCCATCCATGCCCAGTTTGCTGGCGCTAGAGGCTGTTGATCGGCTTGGCTCTGCCTCGGCGGCAGCAGCAGAATTGGCGCTGACCCAAGGGGCAATTTCGCGGCAATTACAGGTTTTAGAGTCGCAAATGGGCGTGGCGCTGCTGGCGCGCGAAGGCGGCAAACTGGCCCTGACCCCTGCGGGGCGCGATTATGTGCGCGCAGTGCGCAGCGCGCTGCAAAACCTTGCCAGCGCATCGATGACCCTGCGCGCAAACCCCTTGGGCGGCAGCCTAAATCTGGCCATTCTGCCCGCTTTTGGGATGCATTGGCTGGCCCCGCGCCTTGCGGGCTTCACCGCCAAACACCCCGAAGTCACCATAAACCTATCCACCCATCTGCGCCCGTTTGACATGGCCGCCGAAGGAATTGATGCCGCCATTCACTATGGCCGAACAGATTGGGCAGGCGCGCAGCATCTGCCTTTGCTTGATGAAATGCTGATTGCCGTTGCAGCCCCACAACTTTTGAGCAAACCCTTGGGCCGAGCGGATGATATTCTCTCATATCCCATGCTGCAAATCGAAAGCCGCCTTGGCGATTGGGCGCGCTGGCTGGCGCATTTTGGCGCGCGTCCCCAGCGCCCCGCCGCCATGCTGTTTGACCAATTTGCCACCATGACAATGGCGGCCCTGCACGGGCTTGGCGTGGCCCTGCTGCCCACCTTTTTGATCGAACGCGAACTGGCAGAGGGCCGCTTGATCCCGGCCTTTGGCCCTGCCATTCCCGCCCTTGGCCGCTACTTCCTTGTTTGGCCCAAAGACATCGCCCCCCGCGCACCCCTCACTTCGTTTCGCGCATGGATTGAAACGCAGGTTTAGCTTCTCTTTTTCTTAAATATCCTGGGGGTAAGCGAAGCGAAGGGGCTAGCCCCCTCTTGCGCCGCAAGGCAAGCTTTGCAAGGGTGGCACCGAGGTGACCCCATGCAAAATTCCCAGCCCAACACCGTTGGCGACGTTTCGTTTTGGTATGCCGATATTGGGCTGCCCACACCGCGCCGCCCAGCGCTGACCGCCGACACATCCGCCGATGTGGCGATCATTGGCGCAGGCTATACGGGGTTGTGGACAGCCTATTATCTGAAACAAGCTCAGCCAGATTTGGATGTGCTGATCATCGACAAAAACTTTGCAGGCTTTGGCGCGTCGGGTCGCAATGGCGGGTGGTGTTCGGGCAATTTTGCGTGGAACCACGAACGCTATGCGCAGGATTCTTCGCGGGCCGCCGTGCTGGATATGGCGCGCGCGCTCGAGGGCACTGTGGGCGAGATTTCGCGTATCTGCACTGAACTTGGCATTGAGGCGGACATTCACCACACAGACGAGATGATGATCGCCACCAACCCCGCGCAACTGGCGCGGATGCGGGCGGAAATTGCCCATCGCCAGCACTGGGGCGAAGGCCACCGCACGCGCGAATTGACCGCCGCCGAAGTGGCCCAGCGCATATCGATACCCAATGTTCTGGGGGCTATGGTGATTTCGGGCGTGGCGCGCGTTCAGCCCGCCAAATTGGTGCAGGGACTGGCGCGCGCCGTGGAAGGCATGGGCGTGCGCATAGCTGAAGACACCCCTGCCCTGTCTTATGCCAAAGGCAAGGTGATCACCCCCCGCGCCCGCATCACTGCCCCCATTATTCTGCGCTGCACCGAAGGGTTTACAGCGCAGATCAAGGGCCATCGGCGCGATTGGCTGCCGCTAAACTCGGCGCGGATCGCCACCGTTCCCCTGCCGCCCGAAGTTTGGGCGCAAATCGGGTGGGAGGGGCAGGAACTGATCGGCGATATGGACAATGGATACTGCTATTGCCAGCGCACACGCGAGGGGCGCATTACGGTGGGCGCGCGCGGGGTGCCCTATAAGTTTGGCTCGAACATCGACAAAAACGGCGCGCCTGACGGCGAGACCATCCGCCGCCTGACCGCCATTTTGCACCGCCATTTCCCCGCAACGCGCGCCTATCCAATTGATCATGCATGGTGCGGGGTTTTGGGCGTGCCGCGCGATTGGTGCGCCACTGTCGGGCTTGACCCTGCCACGGGGCTTGGCTGGGCGGGGGGCTATGTGGGGGTTGGCGTATCTACCAGCAATCTGGCAGGGCGCACTTTGGCCGATTTGGCCCAAATACAGCTAGGATTGGGGCAAGGCACGGCGCTAACCGCCCTGCCCTGGGTCAACCGCCGCCCTCGCAAATGGGAAATAGAGCCGCTGCGATACCTTGGCGTTCATCTGATGTACCGCTTGTTTGCGATGGCAGATCGTCGCGAAGCGCGGCTTGGCATCCCGCCATCCCGCCTTGCGCGTTTTGGAAACTGGCTGACAGGCCGCGCCTAGCGCGACACGTGCCAATCAACATTTTCGGTCGAAAGCCCGCCCGCAATAACCCGCAACATGGGCCTGCGTGGCGCACGGGTTACGCAGGGGGCGTTGATTTTATCCGAAACGGTTTTGTCTATGCTGGGGGTAATCACTTCATACGCAGCATTCAGCGCCAGTGATGCAACCATAAGATCGTTGTCTTTGGCATATTCGACCAAATCGGCCAAACGATAAATAAAATCCGCGTGCGCAACCATGACATTCACCCCCAACCTACGTGCAACTTAGATAACAGGCCGTTAGTAATTTTGCGCGGCGAGAATGGGATAAAGGGTATATCCCAAAGAATACACGTTAACGATTAGGGTATCATTAGGCCCATGCACAGGTATGGTTAACGCCGAAAAGGCAGCCTTCGACACAAAAGTATCGTCAAACGCCTCGTTCAGAAAGCCCACCGATTCTGCGGATGATTCTATCGCAAACCCTCAGACCCGACATTCCGCTATCTTATCGCAGCCAAAAGGCGCAAGGATAGCTTGGCCAAGCGGATGGCCATAAGGAGCGCGCAATGGCCAAAGGCATGAACAAACAGGGCAAAAATGTGAAAAAGCCCAAGAAAGACAAGGCGCAGACGGCTGTCGTGACTGTGCCCAGCACCAAAAATTCGGTCAATATCTCGGGCGGCAAGCCCCGCGATTAGGCCTATGCCCCGTGATCGGGCAGCGTTTGCGTGATCGCGCGGTGCGGACGGGTGACATCGCGCAGGGTCATGTCGATGGTTTCCACATCCATCGCAATCGCCCCGCCGCCTGCCAGGGTCAGGGTTAATGTGCCGCCCAATTCGTCGCGCGCGCCGTAACTGAGTGCCAGCAACGA
>CAMAWZ010000113.1 GCA_945861995.1 Pseudorhodobacter antarcticus | reverse complement strand
AGTACAGCCCCCCCTGTTCGTGCAGGTTCCACGTTGTGTGAATGGGCTCGCCAAAGACGACTTTCTCAGGAGCGGGGCGGCTGGTTTCGGGCGGGGTGGCGGCGGGGTCAAGTTTGCGCAGCATGGGGCGTCCGTTCGGTTAGGTGGAGGTAAACGCCTTATCAACCCGCGCGCGCCCCGCCCCGTCAAGCCCTCACCGCGCAGCATACAGATGTCGGGACGAAAGCAATACGCTTGCCATACGCAAAACCGACGCTTGCCATACGCCCAAAATCCCTGTTTCCGCAGGTTTTTTGCCGCATCGCAGCACCCCCCGTTGCGCTGTGGCGCAGATCGTGCCCATATGTTAGGCACGGTTCAAACTAGCCCAATCATAGGCCCCAAGATGAGCGCAAATTCCCCTGCAAGGCCCGTCTTGCCTCCCGAAATTCGCGCCCGCAAAGGCACTGCACCTTTGGTTGTTCTGACAGCCTATACCACGCCAATGGCGCGGCTGGTGGACGCGCATTGCGACATCGCATTGGTGGGCGATTCTGTCGGCATGGTGCTGCACGGAATGCCGTCTACACTGGGCGTAACGCTGGACATGATGATCATGCACGGCCGCGCCGTGCTGCGCGGCCTGACCCGCGCTATGGCCGTGATCGACCTACCCTTTAGCAGCTATGAGGAAAGCCCGCAGCAGGCCTATCGCAACGCCGCACGGCTGATGGCGGAAACGGGCGCGCCTGCGGTTAAGCTAGAGGGCGGCGCGCATATGTTTGATACCATTGCATTTTTAACCGCGCGCGGCGTGCCCGTGATGGCGCATATTGGCCTGACCCCGCAGGCCGTAAACACGCTGGGCGGCTACAAAGTGGTTGGCCGCGACGGCGAGGCTGACCGCGTGATGGCAGATGCTTTGGCCGTGCAGGCCGCAGGCGCCTTTGCTGTGGTGCTGGAAAAAGTGCCCGTTGGCCTGACGGAGCGCATCACCAAGGCGCTGGAGATTCCCACCATTGGTATTGGCGCAGGGGTGGATTGCGACGGGCAGGTTTTGGTGGTCGATGATATGCTGGGCATGTTCACAGATTTTCGCCCAAAGTTCGTCAAACGCTATGCCGAATTGGGCCAACTGGCGGATGCGGCGATTGCCGCTTATGCCGCCGACGTGCGCGCGCGCGCCTTTCCAGCCCCCGAACATGGCTTTGCCGACGCTGTGCCAAAGGCTGTTAAGTGACTGAAATAGTAAGAAAAGTATCCGACCTGCGCGCCATTGTTGCGGGCTGGCACCGCGCGGGCGATACCGTTGGCCTTGTGCCAACGATGGGGGCGCTGCACGCGGGGCACCTGTCGTTGGTGCGCGCCGCGCAGGCCGATTGCGCGCGCGTCATTGCGACGATTTTCGTCAACCCCAAACAGTTCAACAACCCCGCAGATCTGGCCAAATACCCCCGTACCGAAGGGGCGGATTTGGCATTGTTGCAACAGGCGGGCGTGGATGTGTTATTCGCCCCGCCCCCCGAAGAAGTGTATCCGCTTGGCTTTGCAAGCACTGTGTCGGTCGCGGGCGTGGCTGGCCCGCTGGAAGGTGCCTCGCGCCCGGGTCATTTCGACGGGGTAGCAACAGTTGTAGCCAAACTTTTTGGGATGTCCCGCGCCGACCGCGCCTATTTTGGGCAAAAGGACTGGCAGCAATTACAAGTGGTTAGGCGCATGGTGGCCGACCTAAACCTGCCTACCCAAGTGATCGGCTGCGAGACAATGCGCGACGCTGATGGCCTTGCCATGTCGTCGCGCAATGCGCGCCTGTCGCCGCGCGCCCGCGCCATTGCCCCCGCGCTTTATGCTGCGATGTGCCGCGCCGCCCGCGATTTGCGCGCAGGCGATACTGCGGCATTGGACACCTGCCATGCCGCCCTGCTGTCCGCAGGCTTTGACAGCATCGATTATATCGACCTGCGCGATGGTGAAACGCTGTTGCCGCTTTCTGTCCCCACCACTGCCGCACGCCTTTTGGCCGCCGCTTGGCTGGATGGGGTGCGGCTGATCGATAATATTCCTGTCTAATCCGCCCCTTGTAGGGGCAGGCCCAATGCCCAATATAGGTGGCAGGAAACCCCAAGGAGCGCGCTATGCTAAACATCATCAAATGGACTGTGCGCGGCCTGATCGCATTGATCGTGCTGGGGTTCTTGCACTATACCTTGCCGCAGCACGACATTGTGCGCATCGTCGGCACCTATCAAGAACGCCAAGATTTTGAAGGTTGGACGCGGATTTTCTGGAACAATACTGGCGATTCCACCACCGCCACCACGCGCGATGTGCAGTTTATCCAAGCGATCCTGCCAAACGGCAATCCGATGGTTTACCGCAACCAAGATACGGGTTGGGGCTGGCCGTTTTACTTTAAATTTGACACCGCCAGCCTGCAAACACAGGCTGATGATGCCAAATCCGCCGCCACGGCCCCAAGGTGGATGGCGGTCAGGCATTATGGCTGGCGCAGCGAGCTGTTGTCGATTTTCCCAAATGCCGTTTCTGTGCGCGACGTGGCGGGGCCTGACGTGTTTATCTTCCCTTATTTCAATATCGGGTTATTGGCACTGATCGCGGGGCTTGCCCTGTACCTGCGCAGGAAATGGCAACAATTCTTGGCGCAGCGGGTCGAGCCGATAATTGCCGAAGTACAAGAAACTTGGGATGGGGTGGAGAACCGCGCCGAGGATGCGGCCACGGGTGCAAAAGGGCTGTGGGCCAAATTCAGGGCGAAACTGGGGGGCAAATAGCCCCCCTAATCTTTAGGAACGCAGGCTGCCGCCTGTCGCCTTGGTTACCGTTTCGATCACCTTGGCAGACACGGCTTCGATTTCCGCATCTGTCAATGTCTTGCCTTGCGGCTGCAAACGCACGCCCAGCGCAATCGACTTTTTCCCCGCGCCCATCTGCGCCTCGGCCCTCTCGCCTGTGAATTGGTCGAACAGACGCACAGATTCGATCAGGTCTTTATCAGCCCCAATCGCCGCGTTAACCGCCACCAATGCCTCGACACCCGCATCCACGACAAATGCAAAATCGCGCTCTACCGCTTGCAAGTCTGACAGGGCCAGCGCGGGTTTGGTCGCGGTTTTCACCTTGGGCAAGGGCACATTAGCGATCAGAACCGTAAAGGCGACAGCAGGGCCTTTCACGCCCATATCGGCCAGAATACGGGGGTGTACCTCGCCAAAGGTGGCGATTTGGTTGGGGCCAAGGCCAATCACGCCAGCACGGCCAGGGTGCCACCATTGGGCCAATTTGCGCGATATCTGCACGCGAGCAGGCGCGCCAAGGGCGGCCAGAACCGCCTCGACATCGGCCTTTGCATCGAAGGTATCCGCGATGCGGCGGCTGCCATAGGGGTCGCGCGGGGCGATGCTGCCAATCAAAAGGCCGCTCGCTTGGATATGCTGATCGCCCGGCTCGCCGCCCGTAAAGACGGGGCCCACCTCGAACAAGGCCAAATCCGCAAAACCGCGCGCTTGGTTGCGGGCGGCGGCGCGCAAAAGGCCCGGCAACAAATCGGGCCGCAGATGGGTCATTTCAGATGAAATCGGATTGTCCACGCGCGTGGCATCAGCCCCGCCGCCAAACATCGCTGCCGCAGCCTCGTCGATGAAACTATAGGTGACGCATTCGTTATAGCCCAGCGCCGCAAGGGTGCGCCGCGCGGTGCGCTCGCGGATTTGCAGCGGGGTTAGGATGGGCTTTGGCACGCCCGCGGCTGCGCGCGGCAGCGGTTTGCCTTGCAGTTTGGTCAAGGATGCAATGCGCGCCACTTCTTCAACCAAATCCGCCTCGCCCAGAACATCGGGCCGCCAGCTTGGCGGGGTGGCCATATCGCCGTTTAGGGTAAAGCCCAAATCTTGCAGCGTCTTGCGCTGCGTTTCGGCAGGAATATCCATACCCACCAGCGAGATAACCCGTGCAGGGTCAAGGCGGTAAGCGCGGGCCGTATCAATCGGCGCGCCGTCTTGCGCAATATCGCTGGCCTCTCCACCGCACAGATCAAGGATCATCTGCGCGGCCAAATCCAAACCATCCAGCGTAAAGGCAGGGTCAACGCCCCGTTCAAAGCGATAGCGCGCATCCGAGTTGATTTTCAGCGCGCGGCCCGTAGTGGCAATGGTGATCGGATCCCAATAGGCCGATTCCAAGAACACATCGGTTGTGGCGTCAGAGCACCCCGAAACCTCGCCGCCCATAATCCCTGCCAGCGATTCCACGCCAGCGTCATCGCTAATGGCCATCATTCCCGCGCGCAGGGTGTAGGTTTTGCCATCGAGCGCAAGAAACTCTTCCCCGCCCTTGGCGGGCGCAATGCGCAAAGCGCCCTGCACCTTTGCCACGTCAAACACGTGCAAGGGGCGGTTCAGGCCAAAGGTGAAATAGTTGGTAATATCGACCAGTACCGAGATGGGGCGCAGACCAATTGCCTTTAGCCGCTGCGCCAGCCAATCGGGGGAGGCCGCGTTTTTCACGCCGCGAATGGTGCGGCCCGCGAAATGGGGGCAGCCTTTGGCGCGCAGGGCGGGGTCGATCTGCACTTGCACAGGGCTGGCAAACCCGCCTTTGATTTGCGGGATCGGCATGGGTTTTAACGTGCCCAATCCCCGCGCCGCCAAATCGCGCGCAATGCCGCGCACGCCCAGCGCATCGGGGCGGTTGGGGGTGATTTTGATATGGATCATCGGGTCAACCACGGCGGGGCGGTTCACCGCCAGCCAATCGGTAAACTTTTGCCCCACCTCGCCACTGGACAGTTCGATAATGCCGTTATGCTCGTCTGACAGTTCCAATTCGCGTTCAGACGCCATCATGCCATGGCTTTCGACACCGCGAATTTTGCCAATGCCCAGCGTCACATCTATGCCTGGCACATAATCGCCTGGCTTGCACAAAACCACCGTGATCCCCGCCCGCGCGTTGGGTGCGCCGCAGACGATTTGCTTTTCCCCCTCGTCCGTTTCAACGCGGCACACACGCAGCTTATCGGCATCGGGGTGCTGCTCGGCATGGGTGATTCGGGCAATGGTAAAAGGGGCGAGCTTGGCCGCAGGGTTCACCACCTCTTCAACCTCTAGCCCAAGGTCGGTCAGGGCATACAGGATGGCGTCCAAATCGGCGGTGGTGTCCAAATGATCTTTCAGCCAAGACAGGGAAAACTTCATCGCATTTGCCTTTGAAATAGGGTTGCAATCCCATACCCCATGCCGCGCGCAAGGGGAAGTCTACCCATAATTCTTTCAACCATCGTTTCCATTTTGGAAACCTATTGTGCGTAAAGGCACGTATAGTTTGCCATAATGCTGGCCATCTTGGGGGCCATACGGGTTATGTGTAACGAGGGCTATGTTGTGTTGATTGATCTGGAAATACCCAAGGGTCGCAAGACCCGAAGTGCGGCCAAGCTTTGTGTGGCTTTGGGGGCAACCCTTTACCTTGTAATGGTTTGGCAGCATATGCCCCCCGCCAGTTAACGCTGGCAAGGGCGTGTAAAGAGTACCCCGCGAGGATCGCGCCTTTGGCCCTAGCTGCCGCTGGCCCGTGCCGATCTTCGCGGGTAAGTTCGGACGGCGCCCATGCGTGCAATGCTCATGGCGTAGTCTTAAGCGCTCAGCCCGCCCGCCAAATCGGGCATATCCAGCGCGGCAAAGCCATAATGCCGCAGCCAGCGCAGGTCGCCGTCAAAGAAGGCACGCAGATCAGGGATGCCGTATTTCAGCATGGCAAGGCGGTCGATGCCCATGCCAAAGGCGAAACCTTGATACTCGGTCGGGTCAACCCCTGCTGCGGCCAAAACCTTGGGATGCACCATGCCCGATCCCAAAATCTCCATCCACTTATCACCTTCCCCAATGCGCAGTTGCCCGCCGACGTTGGAATAACGGATGTCCACTTCCGCAGAAGGTTCGGTAAAGGGGAAGTGGCTGGCGCGAAAGCGCAGTTCAACTTTATCCACCTCGAAAAAGGCGCGGCAGAATTCTTCCAAGACCCATTTCAGGTTGGCCATCGAAATATCTTTGCCAATCGCCAAACCTTCAACCTGATGGACCATCGGCGTGTGGGTTTGATCCATATCCATGCGGTACACACGGCCAGGCGCGATCACCCGAATGGGCGCGCCTTTTTCTGTCATGGCGCGAATTTGCACGGGGCTGGTGTGGGTGCGCAGAACGTGCGGCGGGCGGTCGTCGCCTGCATCGCGGTGCATAAAGAACGTGTCATGCTCTTGCCGCGCGGGGTGTTCGGGCGGAATATTCAGCGCGTCGAAATTATACCAATCGGTTTCCACTTGCGGCCCTTCGGCCACGGCAAAGCCCATATCGGCGAAAATCGCGGTCAACTCTTCCATAACTTGGGACACGGGATGGATCGTGCCTATGCGGCGCGGGCGGGCGGGCATGGTCACGTCCAACCATTCCGATTTTAACCGCGCATCCAGCGCGGCATCGCCCAGTGCTGCCTTTTTGGCACGCAGGGCGCTGTCAATTTCATCGCGCAATATGTTTAGTAAAGCGCCAGCGGCCTTGCGCTCTTCTGGTTCCATCTTGCCCAGCGAGGCCATCAGGGCCGAAATCTCGCCCTTTTTTCCAAGGGCGGCAAGGCGCACCTCTTCCAGCGCAGCCTCATCACTTGCCGCCGCCGCTGCGCCCAAAAACTTTGCCCGAAGTGCAGATGTGTCCATAGCCAAAGCCCCCATATTTGCCGCGATTCCTAGCGGCGCGGGGGCAAAGGTGCAAGTCTTAGAAACTGGGCTTAGAAAATCGACACGCGCCCGCGCACCTTTAGGATTTTATCCGATGCGCCGACCTTGCCGTGCTGCGATGTCACGGCAAAGGGCGGTTTTTTGAGTTCTTTGCGGATCATAACAAGGCTGTCGAAAAACTGGATGCCGCCAATTTGCGCAGCAAGCGGGTGCAGCGGAAAGCCTATATCATCTTCGGTGTACCACGAATGCATCTTATCAATCAGGTCTTTGGCAAATTCAATAAAACTGCCCTGTGCCTTGTGCCCGCCACCGCCAAACCCTGGCCAATAGCTGGTATGCGTATCTTCCACGATATACAGCCCGCCATCCGTTAGGGCGTTCCACAGCGCGCGAAACGAGGTGATCTGCTGATCCATTTTGTGCCCGCCATCATCGACAATAATGTCAAACGGGCCTTTTTCCTGCGCGACCGATTGCAAAAACGGCACATCGGTTTGATCGCCAATGCGAATATCAGTTCCTGCAATTTCCAGCGCTTTGCAGGCAGGGTCTATGTCCAGAAAGGTCAGGCTAGACTGGGGCGCAAAGAAATCGCGCCACATGCGCAGACTGCCGCCTTTGTACACGCCAATTTCAAGAAAACTAACCTTCTCGCCCATCCAAGGGGCAAGTTCGCGGTCGTAGACATCCAAATAATGATCCATTTTGAACAGCGTCTTTTCATCTGTTCGCGCAAGGAAATGACGAAAATAATTGCCTGTCCCGAAATATCGATTGCCTGCCATGGTTTGCCCCCAAA